>JAAYEB010000279.1 GCA_012728995.1 Fibrobacter sp.
TCCCATTTGTAACTATTGGCAATAAAACCAGGCGTGTTTTCCCGAAATTCCTTGTTGACCACCTGTCTCCCATGAAAATAAATGCAGTTTGTTTACTGCCCCGAAGAGTAAGGGTAAAGCCAACCTGTGATTCGTAAGTATGGGTGTTACTTGTTGCTATTTTACCGCCTTTTTCCCAGGGCCCCTCAAGTGATCTTGCATAAAAATAATGATTATCATTAAAATCCCATCCTGTACATAATGACATCAACCAGAAATATATTCCCCCCGATTTTATTATACCATGACCCTCACACTCCATACCGCTACTGGCATATCCGCAAAACACTTCTTTAACGATACTGGTGTAGGTATCGTCGAGCAGAAGGATTCTTACACGTGAATTAGTATTCGTACTAATGATAAGATATGCTTTCCCGTCATCATCTTTATAGACATTTAAATCTCGGCTGTCTATATCGCTTTTTAATGGCCTGAAATGATCATGAAAAGTGAATTCTTCAGTTATACTGGAACTTGTCGCATATGCTACATGAGCCATAGTGTATGCATCGTGGCCTTCATAGTGCATCCACATGACAAACTTTCCTGTATTTTCATTATGAAGGATTTTTGCACGTTCTACAACGACCCCGCCATCCAGATCGGCATGAGTTGATTTCTTTAAAATTTTATTCTCGAATTTCCAGTTTTTCATATCAGTAGAAGAGTAGCAGTTTACTGCAACAAACTCATAATTATCTGCGGATCTGTCCATCCCCCATAAATAGAAAGTATCACCGACCTGTAAAAAGCCGCCTTCGGTTGTAGCTACAAGGTTTCCATCGGTATCTCGCCAGTCGCCGCCAGGAACTATAGTTTCATGTAATCCTGTGACCTGAGAAACTATCAAAAGAAGGAAAAAGAATGTTGTTTTGACATTAAAATCAACCATAATCTCAATTCCATTTAAATAAAGCTATTATAAACCTGGCATTCACGCTATTTTGTGAACGTCAGGTTTCTTTCAAATTAATAAAAGCATATTGTATCTACCAGTTAGTTTTTTAATATTGCCACAAAAATCCAATTAATTGCGTAGGCTTTTTGACATGTTTCATTTTTTTCAGGCATTGAGCAAATGACAGGCTGTCTGATTTTTAAATCTGATACAGTTAAACCTTTGATAACAAGATAATTCAATTTCACCATCTTCGAAAACCATTTATGACATAGTCTCATCATCACGAGAAACTTCGACCATCTCACCAATATGTCTCCTTTTGGACGATAACAGTAAACATCTAATATGATTATCATGTTCGCCGAGCGGATACGACCCCCGCGATAGCTTATTGCAGCACTGCATCTTCTGTCTGGGGGCGTATGGTACCCATAGTGCAGTTTCGTTTTTGGGGAAAGAATTGAAAATTATTTTCTATGTTGTCGTTATTGTAGTAGTCGTATTTGAAGTTTATCGTTATCGATATTTTTGAATTTTATTTGGTTAGAATAACTTTAGAAAGGTCTTTTGTGGATTGCTAATGTTCCTTCTTAAATAAGTAGAAAAAATTCTACCAGAATTCAATCAATTGAACCAGTTACTATTTAATCAGAACCTTTTCCCATCCCAATTGGTGGTTTCCTACAACAAAAACCCCTTTATAAGCGGATGTAATTGGGAAAAAACAAATACCATTTTTGTCTGCCTTTTTTCTCATAATAATTTTTCCGTCAAGAGATAAAAGTGAGTAAACCAGAGTTTCTCGAAACGTAAATTGATTTTTCAATTCAATTGCGTTCAAAAAATGAGTAACTGAAAAATTTGAACCATTAAGATTGTTTTTTAACGATAAGTGTTTCGTTTTTGTAGCACCGGTAGTATCCCATCCCATTTTCACCATAATTGTATCGATAAGTATTCTCGCGACCTTTTCGTTGTCTTCGACAGATGGATGCCAATCACATCCAGTGTTTGTAAGTGATGTTGGATATGGAGCGAAATAGACATTTGGGTTATTATAAATGGTGTGTTGTTGCGAAACGACTTCTTTTACATTTTTTTCAAACGTTTCATTGCCTGTTGACATGCATATTACAGAAGCATCCGGATAATTGGTTTTTATACGATCAATAAACCGATGATAATCACCAATGAACATGGAATCATCTGGTGGTGGATTGGTTTGCGGGTTTCTATTGTGTGTATAATCGTTGGTACCCAGACAGATAACAACAAGTTGTGGAATCCAGCTCGAAAAATTCCATTCCTTATTATCTGATGCACCCAATAGTCTTCCGTAATAATATGGAAAAGGGTCTGGTGAACGTTTTTGGGTTGTCTGAGTGTTGTAATTTTTAACCAGACCAGAACCAGACCATCCTAGAATTATACTTTGGGCATGGAATGACTCTGTTACTTTTCCTGCAAAGGTAACATTTACATTTGTATATCTGTTCAGTTGTTCGGGGTCACACTCCCTGTCTGGACTCTCGATACCATATCCCGCAGTGTAAGAATCACCAATAAATTCAATCTTGCGTAATGGTTTTGGCGGAGGTTCTTTCAGCTCCTGATTATCATCAATTATGAGGCCCTGGAATGACCCTGTCGTAGAATGTTCTTCACTTCTAAGTTTTATTCTGACTGTATGAATGCTTTCTGAAAGGTTTGATGCAAAAATATACTCATCATCTGATGTGATTTTGATAATCGTATCAATGAAATCATCAATGACAACATCATAATAAGCATTTTGATGGTCTATTTTCATTCCAACAACTGAACCAGTAAAATTTGCCTCAATAATAACACCAGACCAGCAAAACTCAGGTTTTTCTTCATCAGAAAAATCAATACGCCCGTAATAATTAATTTTAGATTCTGATGGAGAAATTAACTGTTCAGAAGATGAAATGGTGATAAAGAAAAGTAAAAATATGATATGTCGTAGTTTTATTAGATCCCGTAAATACAATATGCCTCCTGGTTTTAATTATTCATGAAGATCAATATTACTGTTATCTGAATCGTCTGATTCAGATAACAGTAATATTGCTTTCTTTAAAGTTTGCTTGTAAATATCATCAGAACACGCATGAAAGATCAATTTTTTTTTTAAACAAATAAAAAAAGAACACAGGTACTTTGATTATAAAATTTATTTTGCCAGGTCTGATATCAATTATTGGCACACGTTTCTTCATGGATGATTGTGGGGGATTGTGACTTCATTTTGAATAATTAATCAAGTAGCAATATGCATTTATGTTGTTACCTTTTTTTTCACAAGTTATTGTATAGTACTCATAATCAATGAAATCGGACCTGCCAAAAACTTACTGTTTTTTGCATTTAGATCTTTGTTAATTCAATAAACTGACTTATTTTGTTACAAAAGGAATCAAATTCTTCTTTTTGAGAGGCAACCAGATTTTATATGTGAATAAAAATCATTCCTTCGAGCGAATGCTTTTGCAACATCGGCAAACGTTTTACTGAATACCAATAGAACAGAAACAATAAATATGACTATCAGGTTAAAATACAATTCTGAGTAGAATTTAGACTGCGTCGCTTAAAAAAGAAACAAAAAAAACCATACAGCCAGATAATCGCCAATATTATGTTGCAAATACAATAAAAAAAATATTTTATTTCGAAAAATATGTAATTCTTATGTACACTTTATTATAATGATAATATCAGTAATAATAGAATATGTACACTGAGATCAGAAATTAAAGGTTTTATTTCCCTGTCATTTTAACAGTTTGGAGTAGTTATGGCCAGAATTCACAAAAGAAACCGGATCTTTTCTGCTGTTTTATCTGTTGTCTTGATGTCAACTTTTTCAGTTAGTGGCCAGGACGAACTGGCGTTGGATGGTGGTACAGATTTAAGTCTTGAAGACCTTGTTTTTGTCAAAGTCACAGTAGCTTCAAAAACTGAAGAAAGCATATCGGATGCACCTGGAGTGGTTTCTGTTATTTCACAGGATCAGCTAAAACGATTTGGCGGTACAACACTTGGTGACGTTCTTAAAAGGGTACCCAGTCTTTTAGGTACAACTGTTTATATGACCGATAGATCGGTAATCTCTGCCCGTGGTGACCAGATTATGCCCTCTTCAAGCCATATCCTTCTTCTGATCAATGGAAGGCCAACAAGAGAAATTCTTGAAGGTGGTATAAAGAGTGAAGTTTATGAAACTTTTCCTGTAAATGTAATAGAAAGAATTGAAGTTATTCGGGGACCGGGATCAGTTCTCTATGGATCACAGGCATTCTCTGGTGTAATAAATGTTATTACAAAAAGTGGAGATTATAACTCATTCTCTGTTTCCGGGGCGCTTGGAGAAAATCTTCACAACAATATTAGTGCTAATGTCAATTATAAGTTTGGAGATTTTGGATTAGTTGTGGCAGGGCGATACGCAGACAGAAGCGGCTGGGAAACCAACTGGCAGGCTCCGAATCCGAATACAATTGGCGGCATCGACAATATTGATGTCAGAATCCCGGATTATGGACCAGGATTGTTTGCCGAACTTAGTTTTAAGGGATTACGTGCCATGTGTTCATACAATCAATGGACTCATCGATACTTCGTTCCTGACTATCAGATGTACAAAGGCGTTCCTTTTATAATGCCTGAAGGTGATGCTACAGGGCGCATTACCTGGTCAAAACTCTTCGGAGATATAGGATATGAGCATACTTTCAACGATTATTATTCTTCAAGTATAAACGTGACATACACACAATCCAAAATGGAAACAGAGATGTTCCCGTGGACATCAAGAGACGGGTTCGAAATAAATGTTGAACAGACCAATCAATTTACTCCTGTTGAAAACTTTAATATTGTTCTTGGTGAAGTATGGGGATTTATGACCGGCGAGGAAGGTGATGCTAGAGACAATACGTTGTTTTTCAATGAAGGACATCATCAAAACAGTTTCTCCGGATATCTTCAACTGGATTACCGCTGGAGTTGGCTTAAGGCAATCGGTGGTATACAGATGAACAAAGTTGGCGATTTTAATGTTGATTTCAACCCGCGAGCTGGTTTGATTTTTTATCCACTTGATAATATCAGTATTAAATCACTGTATAGCACGGCCTATCGGGCACCGAGTTTAGATGAACTGTATCTGGACAATCCTACAATGCGAGGACAAATGGTAAAACGTGAACCGGGTGATGGTCCTGATGGGAATAATCTCGACCCGGAAAAAGTCAACACTTTTGATATAGGAGTAAACTATCAGGACAGCACTGTTCAATTTGGAATAAACGGTTTTCACAGTAAAATGAAAAACCTTATTATTCAGGATAGAGAACATTACCTGATACCAACCTGGGATAATATCGGTGAAGCAACAATTTTCGGACTGGAATGCGAGGGAAAGGCTTATTTAACAAAAAACATTTTGTTTGAAGGATCAATTCTTTACCAGGAAAGCAAAGATGAAAACACTGGTGAAAAAAATGTTACACCACTTCCAACAGTCAGTGTTAAAGGTGGTCTCAGCTATATGGGACATGGTTTGACTCTAAGCGCATTCAATACTTACTGGCAATCTCTTGACGATAAGTATTCCTCAAATCTTAATAAAACCACTGGTCATTTCCATATGGTTAATTTATATTGTTCATATAACTTTAACGAACTTATCCAATCTGATTTTTTAAAAGAATTATCTCTGATTTTGAATGTAGACAACCTACTTGATGAAGAAGTGTGGTTACCTGCCTGGGGCTTGTTAGTGGGAAGTAGAATACCTTATAACCAGGGCAGGGTAATCTATGGTGGCTTTAAATTTACGTTTTGAATGCTGTGAAGCAAAATACAATACAACCAGTCATGTGACTTCTGCAAAATTTATTGCAGAAGTTCACGTCTTTGTATTAATAGGAAAAAGGCTAAAAGTATGAAATGGGTATCATTCACATTACTTTTGTTAATCAGTTTGATTACCGCACAGGAATCGTTACAATACATTACTGAAGATTCTGATCCGGTTTTGATCCTTACTGCCAGGGGCAGTATTTTTGACCAGGCCCGAAACGGACTTGTAAATGAGATTCGTGATGAATTCGCAGTCTCAATTGTTGAAATAAATGAAGAAACTTCATTGGAGGATATTGATAAGCAGATCAATGGGTATAAAGATACAAAAGCTGTCGTTCTTATAGGCAATAATGCAATTCGTATATACAAAAAATATTCCAGCCTATATAAAGAAAAAACAGAATCTGTACAGATAGTATCACTTCTTGCATTAGATATTCAGCGAGCAGTTTCCGGTTTTGAAAATGTAACTGGTATTGCCTATGAAACGCCAATGGTTACTGCCCTGGTGAATTTCAGGCGAGTTATCAGTAAGCCTCTGAACAAAGTCGGCGTTCTCTACCGAAATCCATTTAAAGAGTTCGTCAAACAGCATACACTCTTCTGTTCCAGAGAAGGTATAACAATTGAAGGAATAGAAATCAGTGATGATACATCGAAACATCATGAAGAAATCAACAATTCCCTGCAACTGTTGCTTAAAGAAAAGAATGTGGATGCATTCTGGCTTGTTAATGATAATGTATTGTTAAAACCACATTTGCTTGGTAATGTCTGGATTCCTGTCTTTAAAAAAGAGAAAGTTCCGCTTATTGCAGGAGTTGAGTCTCTTGTAGATCCCAAACTGGATTTTGGTACTTTCGCTGTCATTCCTGACCCGGTAGCACTCGGAGAACAGGCTGCTGAAATAATTTTTGATTTGAAATTAGATAATTGGGAACATAGTGGAATAATGATTTATCCGGCAATCTCCATGTATTCTGTACTCAATTTCAAAAAGGCAACAGAAATAACTGATGAAAAAAATCTAAAAACATATGAAGTTTCCAAAGTATTATACAAAAGTAAAAGATCAAAAAAAAGATAAATGACTTTTAACTCAATATCTGGTATCATAAAATGGTAATTACTTTTTTTATCAGGAAACATGTTTTAATCCTGTTTTTTTTATGCCTCCTGACTACGAACCTGTTAGCACAGGAGAATCTTTATGTATTTTATCCAACAATTTCCAATCCGGAAATTATAAAGGATTTGTTGGAAAAACATGTAAAGAGTACAGATGTTCTGGTGTTTGGCAAGCATGATGATTTCATTACTAGAGTCAAAGCTGACCAGCCGGATGCTATAATAACCAAAACAGTACTGATCTATGATCAACTTGGTGATTATGAAGTCTTGCTTAATGGTCAAAGAAACGGGAAAGCAGAAACCAGATATGTGATTCTATCAATAAGCAAACCTCTCAATATTGAATCAATTAATTCTTCAACTGTTATTGGGATAGTTAATTTTCTGGGGAGAACAGGTATTGAATCATTTTCTAAACAGTTTTTTCCCACTGCTCCAAGACTTAAAAGAGTTTCAAAAGTAGGAGATCTTCTTCCTTTGTTGTCGCTTAACATAGCTGCCGGTATTTTGATTGAAGATGTCTTTGTTGATTACTTTAAAACTACATCCCAGTTAAATTTCTTTGTTACACCATTGCCTGTATTAATCAATGGTACGGTTGGTTTTGCGGTGAAAAAAGAGAGGAAAGCAGATAAGGTAGTTAATATTTTAAAGAAAAATGATAAAGAGATATGCGACCTTTTTCACATACAACAGTGGAAATGATCAAATTTCATTGTTGATATCAGATATACCCGACAGGCCGATCCACAGTGAATAATCCATTTTGCCATACTATTCATATTTGAATCGCGCTTAAGTTGAATAATCGTATAACACAGATAAAGATTCTGAAGAAGAATTATATAAATGCATTAAACTATTTTCACATTTATTTAAAAGGTCCGTATTCTGCTACGATTCTGATTCATCCAATCAATTTCGACGAATTATCTAAATTTTCATCTACAAATTTAGCGTTTTCCATTAATGCGCTCATGACATCAAGTTCCATTTGTCGTGTTGTAGGCTTTTTCCCAGGCAAGAACTGAAAACTACCACTTTTCATTGAAAGGATATCAAAAACAGCCTGTTCTGCTACTTTTGAATTGGTCATAGCATATGTTATAAGACCTTCTTCAAAGAAGATCATTCCAACCGGATGAAGGTTTTTAACGAGTAAACATCCAGTTTTTTTATTGATATCCATCATATGAACGATTTCTGATAAAGTTTCTTCAGTGATTCTCCCCTCAAGATAAGAATTGGACTGATCTGACAATTGTTGTGGAGTATCAAATTTTACCTTAACCATTAAAAGGATTTTATTAAGGTCTGAAATAGTGAATTTTTTACTAAGAAAAAAGGTCCGGTTATCAAAAGAATCATCTTTACTAATTTCTGAAGGATCTGTTACATTGTAAAAAACCAGCATGTAATCTTCAGAAAACATTTGTTCTTTTAATATTTCATAAATTTTCCCCTGAACATCCACTTCTATTTGCCAATCAATAAAAATTATATCTGGTAAACTAAAAAGCAAAAAAGTACTTATTTGATCTACATTTTTTGATACCCTGACATGAAAACCAAAGTTTTTTAAATACTTAATGAGTGTTATATGTTTATCATTAATATTTGAATATTTTATCCTTTTTATTTTTTTTGTAATCATCAGACAGTTGATTTTCTTTTTTCTGCCACGCTTTGACTTTTTAATTACAAATAACAATATAAATAAAAATATCAAGGCAATCAGGAAGATGACTGCAATTATGGTTGCTATATGATCCTTTTCAGATATTTCAGTCAAATACCCTTTTTGAGAAAGACTGCAGGCATCTTCTTTAGACAAGAATCCATAAGTTCCAAAGAAATCTACACAATACCACAAGCTGTCTTCAGACATAACCTTTAATACATCTCCAGACCTGCCAATACCCAAAACCGGAAGGTCTGATGTAAGTTCCTTGTAAATATTGGATGTTTTTGAAGTTATTACTATTTCATATTCCTCATTATCTGATGCAGATAATTGGGGAGATTCGCTTTCTTCTTTGCTACTATCAGGTATTTTTGAAGAAACCGTTGGTTCTGTATATTGTTTTTTTGTTTCACTTTTTTGTTTTTTAATTTCAGACTGAACTTTTTTATCTTTGGTAACAGTTTTAGAAGTTGAAACTTGCGATTTTTTGTTTGAAACACTTTTCTTTTCAACAGCAGATAATGTTGTAAGGGGTTCTTCTCCAACTGTTTTAGTTTCAACTACAGGATCTGCTGGTTTTTCTGATTCAATTGTACTGGTAACAATCGAGTCTGAAAGTGTTTGCTTTTGATCAGTATTATTCTTTTCGGGATTTTGTGGGCTCATGGAAACTTGTGTTTCGGGGGGACTTTCGGTTTGTGGGTGAAAAGAAGCAATAACCTTGTTTTGAATCTGATTTTTCTTACTGATAGATCCATTTTTATTCCTGGAATAAAAAACAGTTTTATCGGTATATATGCTTTTGTGCTTCAATTTCCAGTTATTAGCTTCTGCAATATTTATTACAGAAGCAATTACATACCCAATTTCCGAATAATGAGGTTGTATTGCAAAAGTACCTATTTTCGGCTCCAGTTCATAAAAATAATCGGATGGAACAGCAACCTGTATTTTTATTGGAGATAGTACAGGTACCCAGGTAGAATTAATATTTTCATTATTAATTATTACGTGATCATCAAGAATAATGATTAAATCAGTATTGTAGTGGTTGGTAAAATTATCAACTATTGTTTTAATACTGTTTTCTGGGTCGGAGGCTACAACAGCTTTTGCATGTAGATTTGAATTGAACAGTGAACTTTCATTTTGATAAGATTTCACAAGATCTCTGGATCTTGAAGAATAAACAACTCCAATATTTTGGGGCTTTTTTCCTGTTATCTTGTTAAAATTCTCTATATAATTTTTTAATTTCGGTTCATATGAAACTATACAAACATTTGACAAATCACCTAAATTAATACCTGAAAACTCATTCTCAAGCAAAATCGACGGTATCTGGTTAATATTCTGATTTTCCAGTTGGATCTTCTTCCATACTTTGATCAGGTCCATTCCCATAACTACAATGATTTTTGGTGAATTGGCTCGTATGGTATTTATAACCTCAGTTTCATTTCTGAAAACAATCGATTTAACTGGTATGCTTTTGTTAATTGCTGATTTAATTCCTATTTCAATTTTCTTATATTTGGCTCCATTTGAACGAATCAGCAGAATACTGTTAGCCTGGCTGTAAAGTGAACAAGTCATAGAAATAACTAATAGAACTAAAAAAACGATCTTATTCATACCTGTGTTCCAATTTAAAATTAATTACAAACATTTCATTATAATCATTATAACTAGTATTGAATCTACAAAACCTTTATGCTCAAAAATAAATATTTAAGCATAACTTCAAAAGAAACTCACATATAAACTATTATACCTGCCCGAATTTTGTCGATCCTTTATGCAAGTCAGATCTCCTTAGTTCTTAACCTTATAACCAGGAAAAATCATCTGCGTTTGCAATAATTAAAATACAAATGTTTTTCAAATAATACTAATCTACAGAAAAAATTGTTGAAAAAAAATTTAATACTCTGATTTAAATCGTTTTTTACAAGTCTTGTAGCTTTTTGTGATGAAATCAGTACAAAAAATCATTTTAACTAAGTAGAAATTTAAAACCCCTGTTAAGATTAATTGCTATACCTGAGTAATGTAAAAAAAAATATCAGTTTCTGGCTGTAGACACCTTCATTTCTATTTGAAAGCAGGATTTAAAGTTAAAATAGGTGTGTTGAGAGACAAAAAGCAATAATCAGGACTAAAGAAAGTTGGTCGTTTCAAAATAACTTAAAAAATCTAAACCAGACGATTCTTTTTCACGTTCATCTTCACGAAATTGGCCAAATAGGTATATCCTGCTTTTTTCGGCAATCAAATAATCTACACTTTATACACACAAATCTGTACGAAACGTATTTCATGATTGTTTTGCTTGCATTTAAAGACTAAACCGAATGAGATCAGAGTTATTTCGTAAAATTTTTTGAATCACTTTCCGTCCTGCATTTTGTTAGCCGCGCTATTTGAAATAATTTTTGGAACAGATGTTTTTTAACGGTTTTCAGCTAAAAAGGAAAAAATGGTCAGTTTCAAATCTCCCTTCGATAACATTCAAAATTCAGGATTGCTTGATATCCAGGTAAACGAGATAAAGAGTTCTTTTAAGGATGCCAGTGGTTTTAAGTGAAACTGTTCTGGATCATGAACACGCTTCTTAATTACAATAACTCAAAAACCAATTCGAAAATATCAGTAAATTCATTCCAAAAATTATTATACTTTCGGTATCAGGAGGTCAAACGTTTATGTCTGTACGTTCAATGTTTTGTTTATTAGCAATGTTAATTTTCATGGGCAATGTGAGTATTTATTCAGAGGATAATTTGAAAACATCTGATTATTTAAATAAATTTATTAAAAGTGATCAAAAAACTGTAACACTTGATGAGCTTAAAAATAAAATCGAAGAATTGGAAAACAGGATAGAAAAACTTGAAGAGAAACACAGGTTAAGAATTATACCGCTCCATCTCAAAAGGTAAGAGTTTTCAAAGAAATTCTATCACTTCCGGCTATATGAACACTTTTGTCCCTTGAACAGATTGGGAAGGGTATATATAATAATGAGTAGTACTATAAGAAGAACAGTGTCTTAATCTATTAAAATGAATGAAAGAAAACTGTTTTGAAAAAAAGAATTGAAGGAAAAAGATTACGGGAGTTACTGGAAATTATTTCGCGCAACAGGTGGGAACTTATACGAAAACAGCAAATAGAAACAAAGAATAATTCTGAAGATAACTGTGTAAACGAATCTTATCCTGAACAGAATGAAGCCGTTGTTGCAGAAATTAGTCCATCTGATGTAAAAATAGTATTATTTGCAGCACAAACAGCTTTTTCAGAATCAATTATAAAAATGTTCAGCAAAGAAACTGTTATTGCTCATTTCGAAGATCCAGAAAAAATAATAAACTTTTGCTGTGATTACGCTGTTTTCAACATTTTGCTTGATATCGACCCCCCGAGTAATACCTACAATGCCCTGGATGTTTTTTCATCTCTGAAAATACTTTTGACAGATGCCAGATTTCATGTATTCACAAAGCATGTGTCTTTTCCAGAGGCTATTACATTAAAAAAAAGGGGGGCGATAATTGTGGAAAAACCGATTTTCAGAAAACAAGTGACTTATATTGTAGATAAGTATTTACATAAAGCAAAAGGAATTAATTAACGGAAAGAAGCCATTGTTTACATCCCAGAATGTTTTAATGTTTTGTTTTCATTAAAAATAATAATATTTAAGAAATGATATTTCAACTATTGTGAAATGCTGAGAAAAAATTGAGTTGTAAGTTATACGCTCTTGTTGAACTTTTCTAAAAATATGGAACGTATCCATATCCTGGCAGTTTTAACAAGAAATACTTGAACAGAGTCTATTTTTTACGGGGCTTGTTTTGCATATTATGCATCCGTTTTTTTAAAAGTTGTCTGGCAAGTTCCTGCATATCTATAACCAGATCTGTTTCATCTACAATTTCTCTTCCAAGGAGTGTCTCAATAGCATCTTCCATAGTTGCAATGCCAACATAATCACCATATTCATTTATTATGAATGCAAGATGTCGTTTACGAGAAATGAGTCGGTCTAATAATGTGTAAACAGAAAGAATTTCCGGAATAAAAATCGGTGAGGATGCAAGATCCTTTAATTTTATATCCGGTTTTCCATGTGCTATACTGAGAATTATATCACGTCTGAGCACAACGCCAGTTATATTGTTGGAGGCTTTATCAAAAAGAGGTATGCGTGAATAATGCAAAAATTCTATATCGTGAATAACAGATTTAGCTGTTTGTTCTGGGGGAAGAGTGTAGACAACAGTTCTGGGGGTCATGATCTCCTTAATAAGAGTCTTCTGAACTTTAAACAAGTTATTTGCAAGTATAAACTCCGATGATTCAATGGCTCCACTGATATGTCCAAGTTGAAGTGAACTGAGAATGTCTTCTCTGGTTATACTGGAAACAGGATTTTTCCGTGATATCAATTTTACTAACAGATTAACAGGGATAACAATTGGCTTAAGAGTAATGATTAATACCTGAAGAACCCACGATGACCATGGCGCAAGTACTTTCCAGTAATTCGCCCCAATTGTCTTTGGAATTATTTCTGAAAATATTAAAATCAATAAAGTGAGGGCAACAGAGAAAACTGCTATCCATCTGTTTCCAAAAAGTTCTAATGCTATTGAACCTGCTATAGCAGCACCTGTTGTATTAGAAATGGTATTGAGAGTCAAAATGGATGAAAGGGATTCATTTATCTGATTTTTTTGTCTGTTTAAAAGATAGCCAGCCTTCTTTTTATGATCTATTAATGTCTGAATATAAGGACGGGTAACAGAAAGAATTGTTGCTTCAAGAAGTGAACAGATAAATGATAAAAAAGTAAGACTAAAAACTACAATAATTAAGGATAGCATTTATTACCGTTTATAATTTTATTCTTTGAGTGAATATTAATAAAGTATGCTTTAAGCTTTTTTTGTGCCAAAAAGAATAAAATTGGATGTAAAATTTGCTTTCATTAAAATACTGGACAGCAAAATATATAGCGAATTGAAAAAAGCTTGTATAAAGTAATGCTCGAATTCAGAAAAAAGAGAACCAAATTAAATTAATAAAATCATTTAATCTATGATTTTTTCTTAATAATTCGTTTCTTATGAGAAAATAGTTTGATACCTATATGTTTGTGTCCTAAAACTAAACCTATTAATGCGCCAAAGACAGTACCAAGTATATGATTAAAAATCAGACGAAATGTACCATAACCTAAAGAAAATAATATTTTAAAAATTCCTGTTATTAAACTGATAAACGCCGAAACAAGCTTAACCGGAAGTGAAAGTAATTTGCAGATCATATTATACTCCTTATTATGAATCAAACCGATTTGTATTTCAAAAATCACTCAGGTAATATTTAAAATATTTGATTTCATGCCGAATGTTGTAAATTTCTTGAATCGGACCTGAATATAATAGCAAATGTTTTTCCTAAATAATATAGTTGGCATTGATATAATCTGTATGCCTGGCTTAATATTAAAGTATAGTCTTTTGGATGCTATAAAACAACTGATATGTTTGGTACCAAATTGTAACTTTTTGTCTTAAAATTTTGATAATAATCATAATCGTTTAAAATGGATGCTTAATTTTAGAAAAAATCACAATTACCATAAGTGGGGTATCCACTTAAATACACCTAAATTATATTTAGGTTATGGACAAAAGAAGCGAGTTACCTGTGGGTGGAGTTGATTATCCCCGTACATTGCAAGAATTCGACGAATGGTTTTCGACCGA
>JAAYEB010000280.1 GCA_012728995.1 Fibrobacter sp.
AAGAGTTAAATCCTGCGGCATGTTTTCGGAAAGATTTTCGGGCCATTGTATGATAAGATCACTAAATGAGCCCTCTCCTTCAATGTCTATATACACCGGATCATAACAGTTTTTTTTATATATCTCACACACTTGCGGATTTTCACATCCTCCATTATTATTACAAGGCAGGGATGGTTCTTCACCGGTGTTAAAAAAAAGCAGCTCAACTCGCCGGTTGGTACTGCTGCGAAAATTGTCTTTGTCTTTTTCCTCAATGGGATGACTTTCACCGCACCCTGCAGTCTTTTTTGACGAGTCGACAAACACAATCAGGGATCTGTATTCAGCAAGCTGTTCTTCGGAAACTGATAACTGTTTCCGTAATTCACTGGTATAGATGTCAAAGATCGCTCCCCATGTCTGTTTCCCGATTACACCATCAACAGTAATTGATGCATTAAAGCGTGAGTTGTATTGGGACTGGAAACTTTCCAGGGCGTCAGTTGTTTTATTTCCCTTTATATTATCAATTTTTCCGGGATCACACTGCCAATCAGGTTGTGTTGTAAACCATTTCAGGATAAACTGATAATCCTCTACTTTACTTTTTTTCAGACACAATTCTATCCAGTTGTCTTTATTGCCTTCCAGACAAGCGAGTACACTTTCGGCGCGCAGCATTGAGAGTTCTGCATTGTATTCAATTTCACCGCTTGTATCGGTATGCCCTGCAATAAGCAGTTTGTCATCGGGATATTTTTTTGCATGTTTCAGAGCTGAAGAAAGAACAGCGATGCCCGAAAGCCCCTTTTTAGGATCATCATCAATCGCGCCTGGAAGAAACACTGCACTATTATGATGAAAGTGGATATCTTCCATTTCGAGAATACGTCTTTTCAATTTTTTAATTATTATTTTATACGTTTCTCCGGGCTTGATATCTGTTATTCCTTTCGCAAGATCGCGCGACAGGATTCTTTTTTCTATCATGTTTTTAGCTCCTGTGACATTTTATTGGGACATATAAGCCGGTATTACGAGTTAATTTATCAATGCAAGCGGGAATCGCGTTAAAGTATAATATAATTTCGGTTCGATTCCAGATTAGAAATTTCGAAGCGAAAAGAATGAATAGTTCAAGAAGAAAAATTCCTCTATCAATTTGCAATAACGAAGCCAAAATATTATTATAATTGAAATACCATGAAATCATTAACTTTCATAATTCCTGTTATTGCCCTGACTTTCTATTCTGGATGCCAGAAAAAAGTCACTCACGCGTATGGTAGTGCTACACAACAAGCTCCACGTTCAGTATTACAGAGGAAAAGTTCAAAATCATTTGTTTTCGACAATTCGGAAGTTGTTGGTTACCTCGATAATCCTTCACCTGTATATATTGTTGATACAGATAACGAAGTCCTGGATAAGAATATCGAAAAGGATGACTTATCCAGTTTAAAAGCCGGATTATCTGATCATTACCTTAATATGAATACGCTGGAGGGTTCGGATGGGCAATCATCCATTGAGTTTGATTCTCGGAGCCAAGAACAAAAAGTGACTGTTCGGAAGTCTGTAAAATCAAGAATGATAACCTATGAGGGGTCTGTTACTGCCCGTTCATCGCAGGTAGACAGCCTTCTTGATCTGGCTGTAAAAATTGCGAAAGATGTTGATGGATACCTGCAGAATCGTAAAGATAATACTGTAACAATAAGAGTTCCATCAGAAAAGTTTGATCTGGTGTTTGATTCCCTGATTGGATTTGGTGAGAATACAGATTTTAAAAAATCCGCTGAAGATATTTCTGATGCTTTCAGGGATACCGATCTGCGAATACAAATTCTTGGCAGAACAATAGAACGTTATTTGAAATTGCTTTCCCTGGTTGATAAAGAAACAGAAAAATTGAAACTTCTCAAAGAGATTGAGCGGCTGCAGGGTGAATTGGAGATTCTGGAGGTGCAGAAAAAAGTTCTGTCTTCGCGTGCTGAATTTGCTATAATACATTTCACAGTCCATTTAAGAAGACCAAATGTTTACATGGCAAAACAGTTCGAAACAGCAGGATTCCATTGGATAGAAAAGCTTGATATCGTTAATAGTAAACCAACAGGCAAATGGCTTGATTTTGAGGTTCCATCGGGTATGGTGAAAGTAGAAAATGTAAGGTTCTGGTTAACAGAAAGCCCGGGAGGAACCAGAATGTGGACTGCTCGTTTAAGGAATGATCCAGGTGGAACATCGCGTTTCTGGATAGATGCAATTAAGTTCAGGTTAGAGAGAAGGTTTCTGAAGTCGAGTATTAGTTCCTGCAATAAATACAAATTAATACGGTTTAAACCTTTTCCCGGTTCCAGTTACGTTTATACAGTCGGAGTATCGGTAAAAGATGACGAAATCTACCTGTTACAGATGTACTTTCCAGATGAGGAACAGGAAAAACGTTATTTCGAATCAATCAAGGAAGTAATTTCCGGAGAAGAAACGTTATGATTTTTATCATATTGGTTTTGATCATATGTAGTGGGGGGAAGGCTGAAGAAAAAATTGAAGTTACAAGTGTCTATCATGTAAATGCCCATTGTGTGCTTAAAACCGGTAATCGAGAATGTGCTGCAGAGAAAATTAATCAAATCGCAGAAAATAACGGTGGATGGCTTATTCTACAGAAACCTGATATAATAAATTTGCGAATGCCAGTGGAATTCATGAATGATTTTCTTGAGACAATAGATTCTATGGGTATAATTACTGATAAGGTTTATAATCGTACCGATCATACAGCGCAATACTTGAATATTATTGCTCAAATTCAGGCCAGGCAGTCTCTTTTGAATCAGTATCTTGCTGTTCTCGACAGTTCAGGAACAGAGGGAATCTATCCTGTTTCCCGAAGTGTTGCAGATTTGCAGCAGGGATTGGAGGAACTTGAGGGGAGTATGAAAGGAATGCTGGAGAGAAT
Organism: Fibrobacter sp.; assembly: GCA_012728995.1. Classification (GTDB taxonomy): domain Bacteria; phylum Fibrobacterota; class Chitinivibrionia; order Chitinivibrionales; family Chitinispirillaceae; genus JAAYEB01. The sequence goes on from JAAYEB010000280.1 coordinate 2,951, forward strand.
GAAGTATGCGAATGTAAAAATTTACTTCCGATTTTTCGACAGGCGGCAGCCGGTTGCAACAGGCAAATCAAATTTTGAATGGCTTAATTCGGTAAACTTGCATTCACTTCTTGAGGATTTCAGGTAGTTCATGTTTTTTGTAAGAAGTAAAATTATTCTTTTGCTTATATCCTTATTAATTCTATCGGGGTGTGGACGTCAATTTACTGCTGTCGCGCCGGAGGGGTTTGCCGTTTACCGCGCCGGTTCAGCTTTCAGGGCAGCAAGTCACGACAGATTGGTTTACCGTGTAAAATGCACGGAAAATATTCCCTATGCCGAATTTTCTTTCTGGAAGGAAGCTTTGACAAAGAGAATGTCGGATGCGGGCTACAGAGTTATAAATGATTCTGTAATACAGATTAATGATAAAGATGCTCTTTTTCTGGAACTTGTGGCACCATTAGGAGATTCTGATTATCTGTATAATATATTAATGATGGTGGAAGGAAAAAAAATTCTTCTGGCTGAAGCAGCCGGCGAGGTGGAGATAATGCACAAGAACAGAGAAAAAATTATCAAAGCATTTAAAAGTATTGGCTTTAAAAACTGAAACAGGAATTAACCGGAATGATTCTTTTGCAATCCACCTTGCGATTTATAATTTTTGTTAATCTGGGTCGCCGAGCGCACGCGACCCCCGCAATAACAATAATAATTCGAAATATGAATACCGAAATACGAAACAGAACAAAAATACATTTAAAACCTGATATTGGGGGCGTGTGGAAACCTGTTTATGGTCCAATTTACAGAATTTCCGATATTTGCAGACAAAGTCGGGATTTGATCACTCTATTTTTCCAGGTTAACCCGCAATACGGGTCTTTAGTGAATTTAGGAAAAGAGCAATTAGCTTTGTGTATTTACAGTAAATGTTATTAGAAGGTAATCCAGACTGCAAACAGCCTCGTGCGTGACCCCAAAAACACAGGTTTTAAGCTGCAACACGGGTGCCCGGGGTGCACGCAATGTAAAGTCTTTAGCCCCATATTTTCTATACTCTTCTTGCAGGTCTCCACACGCCCCCGTTCCACGTTTCACTTCAAAAAAATATGTAACAAACATGTAACAACCGGAAGTATTTATTTATATCATAATATAATATAGTCATATTTTATGATTGGAGTACAATAACGCTTAAAAAAGGTGGCGTGTATGAAAAAATCTGTTTATGTTTCTCTGTTTATTCGTTTATCTATCCTGATTTGTGTTGTTGTTTTAATGCCAATCGGTAATTCGGTTAATGCTGAGTTACCCGAAGCCAGAACTTTTACCTCGTCACAATTTAACATAGTCACCATGGTAAATGATCAACAGTTTCTCTGGGCTGGAACCAATGGTCAGGGACTGCTCAGGATAAATAAAAACAGCAATGATATAATGCATTATACGGCATCAAATTCAGGACTCGGTTACGATGATGTAAGGGCGCTTGCGTTTGATTCTCAGGGAGCACTGATTGTGGGAACATCGCGGGGTGATGTAAATCGCTGTATGGAAGATGGAGCCACATGGGAGTCTTTACCCGGAACCGGTACAGCAATAATGCGTGATGGTATTTCCATAGACAATCAGGGAATCATATGGGCTTATTCTCAAACTGGTATCCTGCGTCTAAACGGAGAGAACTGGGAAACAGTTGTAAATAGAATCTCCGGATCAATTACATCCGACTTATTTGGTGACATCTGGCTTTTTAATAATTCATAGGGTTCATCAACATGTGGTGAAGCATGGATCTGTCAGTATGTAAACGGTGGACTTCAGGCCATGGTACCATTATCATCATTGTGCCTTGAAAATCTGTATTCACCTTATTTCATTGTTGATTCCAAAAACGCCTGGATTGGAGCTTCCGGTGAACTGATAAAGGTAGCCAAAGATCAGATATTCAGTTATCCTGTGGCGCAAGACTCAATTAATATTAAAAGTATCGATGCTCTTGCTGTTGATAAGAACGATGTCCTGATGGCAGCAGTTAAAAAACACCAGATTGGCTGCGATATCTATATTTACGATCAGATCAATGACAACGGGGAACCTTTTGATTCACTTGTATACTCGATTACTGGCAATATTTCAATTACTGCATCCTGTGCTGATCTTATAAACGGGTTCTGGTTAGCGTCTCTGGATGGTAAAATAATCAAGGTAAGCCGCTCAGATGATCCGGTTACTATCAGTTTGGGCAATTCAATACTTCCTGGAAACTCTGTTACAGCATTAATTGTTGATAAATCAGATAACCTGTGGGCGGCTATAACGCAAGGTCAGATATATAATTCCAATAACGGGATTGTAAGATTTGACGGTACAGAATGGAGTAATTACCCTGGTGATAATGACACACTCCTCTTGGGGGTTCCAAGTGCTTTTTCACTTGATTCATCCGGAACTTTATGGGCAGGTTTCAGTCAGCCGATTCATTTCTCCAGCATTCAATCCGGGCTTGCTTCGTTTAACGGACAAAACTGGCGTATACTTGAGAGAAATCATTTCTCCTATAAAGGAATTGCAGCCGAAAAAAATGGAAATTTATGGCTTGCCTGCCAGGATGGTGTTTATAGATATGATGGTACAAATAATGAGCTGCTTTTTGAAACCGTATATAGTAGTGAGCTTGTCACTGCTTTGGGAACAACGGTTAATACTATTGCTCTTGATCATAATGACATTCCCTGGATCGGTACCGGATTGGGTGTAAAACGTTACGAAAATGGAGTATGGGTTGAAGACTCTGTTATCAAAAACTGTTTTGCTGAAAATATGGAAGGAATAAATGTAAATACAATTGTTTTTGATCATAAAGGAAAAACATGGATTGGTACATCTTCAGGTTTATTTATCGATAGCGCGGGTACATGTACCCATATGGACACAACGGATGGAGTATTGCCGCACAGCTCGGTTCAATGTATCGCAATCAGCCCGTCTAATGAGGCATGGATCGGAACAAAAAGGGGAGTAGTATATTTTGATGGTACAAATTCAGTAATTTATAACTCAGAGAATTCAGTACTTATTGACAATGATATTACTGCTGCTGCGATTGCAAAAAACAGCGGAGTCTGGATTGGAACCCGTTCAGGAGGACTTACAGTTTTGCCTCATTCGGGGTTTCAGAATCATGGTACTTCAGTAATCAAGTCGCAAGCCCGCTCTTCATCTTTTACCTGCAGTGTGAAAGGAAATCGTAACAGCCGCATTTTTATTTCAACCGCTCAACCTTGCGCCATAGAGCTGTCTTTGTTATCCCTTGATGGAAAGCTGATCAAGCGGTTTCAGTCTGCTTCTTCATTATCCAGAACCGCATCATTTATCTGGGACGGGACAGATCGGTTTAATAAAAAAGTTTCTGGTGGGGTGTATATGGGAATTGTAAAAAGCAATGGGAAGAGAATAGGGGATTTTACTGTATTACGTTATTAAATATGGAGTTTACTCTCCCTGTAAACACCTTGGGTCGTCATTGCGATCTTGATCCGGAGTCGAGAACGGCATAGTTTTACCTAAATAGTAACGATTCCTTTGCGCGATCTGCTTTGCGTACATTGATATTAAGAATCAGATCCAGAACGCTTAATATGCAGTTATAGGATAACGATTACGACAACGATTACGACAACGACAACGATTACGGAAAACGGTGAAAAATAGATATGACCTTCACAGCCATAAACACTTTATGCACAATGCCGCCATGCAGCTCATTCCCGCACTGCGGGACAAGCTGTAAATTAATCGACAGTTCTCTCATGTTAAATTATTGGAGCAGGCTCAAACATGTAATGAAAAAATCCTTAAACTGTCTTTTAGGGTACCGTTTTTATAAAAGACCTGTTGGGTCTTGTTGGAAAGTGATCCTAAAGACCACGGGTAAATAAAAGACTTTTCCTTTTACCTGTCGAACATTCCATTCTTAATATAAATACACCGGATGCAAAGTTGATTTTATCATCAAGTTGAAATGAATTGTATCCTTTATTTGCTCTGTCTTTCAAAAGATCCCGAATTTTTCTACCAGACACACTGAACAGAGAAACTGAAACTTCAGACGCTTCCGGTAAATAAAAGGATACCCTGTTTTTAATTATTGACAAATCTACACCATCATTTTTAATTGATCTGGTTTTAACACTTTGTTCTCCATTGGATAAAACATCACTGCTGTAAGTAATCACATCAATATTTGCAGCTCCTTCTTCGGTAAGCGATGTCAGCTTTATGACATTTTCACCCTTCGCAAAATCAATAGAAATATTTACCAGATTCCAGTTTGTCCATGCGGATGTAGATGGCATACTTATCGATTCATGTTGTTCAGAACCATTTACAGATATCGACACGGTTCTGTCTTCAGATGAACCATTTGCATACCTGAATGTTAGATCTGCTGTTACTTCTTCAGTTGCATAAATTGTCCATGTAATATAGGAGCCAATTGCATTGGTTGCATTCAAATAGCCATCCCCAATAAATCCTTCATTCGTACTTTCTATAACTCCATCAAAATCAGAAGCGTCTTCTCCCTGTATTGAACCGATACACGGCTGGGCACCAGATTCTTCCCCAACACATATACCGCAATCATCTAAATATGCATTTCCTCCCCAGTCTCCATTACAATCCTGAATGCAGGGTTGTTTCCCGGTAGTACCTCCGACACATACACCACAATTGTCAATGTAAGCTGTACCTCCCAACACACCTTCACAATCTTCGACCGGCTCGCCATTTACCAGTGTAATATCTGGAACCGGAGCACCGTCTGCAAAATAGTATCCGACATGCGGTGGCTGATTATACGCTACATTCTGCCATGCCACACTCAGTCGATAAATCGGATCATGCATTAGTGTATAGTTTTTTCTTTCGGTGGGGATAGTTGTTGTAAAAACCAGCAATGCGTTATTATCACCATTTCGCCAGATTACTTCTTCACGCCAGTCTCCCAGAATATCCGCAGAAAGTCCGGGAGTAGCTTTGGTTCCATTATTTTTTGCAGCTCCGAAGTTGTATGCGGTAAGCAGCCGGCTAACCCGGCCATTCGCGTCAACGTTATCAATAACTTCACCGTCAAGCAGCTCCCTTTGAACATCACCGTCCCAGTAAACAAGAAAATTTACCGAGAAACCGGATGCGGAAATAGTTTCTCCTTTTGAGTTGTAAATTCCGAATCCGTTTGATGCCCACGCTTCGGCACCGCGATGTCCCGGATGCACATCACCGGCCACACCTCTTCCGACATCACCGGCATTTTGACCTTTTCTCCAGATTATTTCACCTGTTGCAGCATCTCTGAACGAAACTGCGGGATCATCCCATTCATGAGGCATGAAAAATTCCAGTCCGGGACGATCCGGATCAAAATCGCTCAGATGGCCTGCGTCGCCATGTCCCAAACCGGTGGTATATAAACCAGTACCATCATTATTGATCGCGCAGGAACCGTACATGATTTCGTCGGCACCATCATTGTCAACATCTCCGACTGCAATATTGTGGTTACCCATACCGGCATATCCGCTGTTTCCCCTGTCGTTGCTGTCAAAAGTCCATCGATGTGTCAACTGTGATCCATCCCAGTCCCATGCAGCCAGAACAGTTCTTCCGTAGTATCCCCTGCACATGACCAGTGAAGGATGTTCGCCATCGAGATAAGCAACACAAGCTAAAAAACGGTCGACACGATTGGTATTATCACCGGTTTTTCCCCAGCCATCGGATGGATATCTGTCTGGTATATAGTTAACAGTTGTCAGTTCTTCACCAGTCAGGCCGTCAAATACAGTCAGGTATTCGGGACCGTCGGTGACAAACCCGGCCCAGCTTCCCCCGGTACGATAATCCGCGTTGTCGTTATCATTGGCTGCTGGTCCTTTGCTGAGAAACGAACCGGTTCCGTCTTTTGTTCCGGGTGCAGTTTTACAGGCAACCTCGGCTCTTCCGTCACTGTCCAGGTCATATACCATAAACTGGGTGTAGTGGGCTCCTGACCTGATATTTATACCCAGGTCAATTCTCCATAAACTGGTTCCATCAAGTTTTACTGCTTCAAGGTAAGTTTTGTCTGTAACACCTTGTTGTGAATTATCTTTAGCGTTGTCGGGTTCCCATTTTATCACTAATTCATACTCGCCATCACCATCCAGATCACCACATGATAAATCATTAGGAGAATAATTTCCACCCTGAGGACCTTTTGGAGGGCAATTCAGTGGAATTTTTTTATATTGTTGAGCCCAAACGCCGACACTCTTCGAAGGTGACGATTCTGTACCATTTATAATTGATGTTACATAATAGGTATCTGCACTACTGCCGTCAGGATCAACATAATTGGTACTTTCGGTGATCGGATCTCCATTTATTTTCTGTTCGTTGCGATAGATGTTGAATCCTGTTGAAGTGGGTTCTGTCCCAAACATACGCCAGGAGATGAATATGTCACTGCCCCGGTTTACCGCGACAACACCGCGATCAAGTTTTTCCATCAGACGGGCTGCCTCTGAGTTTAAAGAAAAACAGATTATACTAAATGTGAAAACTGTCAGTTGAATGCATTTAACCCGTACTGAAGAAGATGTTAAGCTGTTCATAAAAATACCTTTACAATGATCTGAAGAATTATGGTAGAAAAATGGATCAGATTAGTACCTATTTAATTAGTATAATAAAATATATACAGCCAGACAGATCTTTTTTACCTGATTTTTATTAGTCCCCGGAAAAACACAATTACACTTGCAAGGTTTTTAACC
>JAAYEB010000281.1 GCA_012728995.1 Fibrobacter sp.
AGGAAGACCGCTGTCAGTTGGTTCCGAGAAAAGAATACTGTTAATATCCGATATATAAATCCATGAAGGCTGAAACACACTATCTGGAAATGATATTTGAATTGTTGTTGAATCGATAAATAAGTTACCAAGACGGTACGGGCCGACACCTCCGTCAGAAAAAAAGGTAGTATCCACACTTTTAGCATAGGTATTGAAACAGACTAAAAAGCCGACCAACAGAATTGAATATCGAATAGGGAACCCTTTTAAAAAAACATAACCGTATGATTATAGAAAAATTATAATAAGGAATCCTGTTTTGACAGTTTTATTGAAGTTATCTGTATATATTTTTAGATCCTTTTTTTGAAGTATTACGAAAATCAGATCCGGATGAAAGATGATTAGCTGGTGAAAGGATTGGCCGTACTGTTTTTTTAGCAAGTATATTGAAACAGCAGATTGAAAATCCACAAATTCGTGAAAAATGTATCAAATCGAAGTGTACTGGTTTTGTAATTAATTGAGGATTGTTGTAATTTATTTCCAGCAAGGATATACAGGTAGAAATTTTTAATTTAAGCGTTTTTATAAAAAATAAAGGTTTTTAGTTAAAATCTCATTATACTATATATTATTCTGTATCTGTATTAAAGATTGAGAATAATTTCCCTTACAATGTTAACCTTTCAGTTTTTTGTCTTTTTGAGGTGTGTGCAATTTTAAAAAATTGGGCCACGTATGAATTATTTTCTGAATAATTTCTTTAGTATTGATGTCTAAATGAAGCAGGTAATACTTTAAAATTATTGTAATTAGATTTGTTTGATCTGAGGAATACGAAATTACAAAGAGTTTTGGATAAAATATCAAATAATATGGTTTTTAAGAAAAGTATCATCATACCCACTATTGTTTTTCTACTTAATGTGTGCATTTTTGGTGAAAAAAGCGAATCATACATTCTAATTAAACCTTTTACGGTTAATAGTAATGATTCGTTAAAATATGAGCAGTTACATTTGGCTTTAATAAAAAGGCTGGAATACGAGATACTTCCAAGGGATGTGAAACCAGTTTCTGATGAAACTTATAAAAATTATTCTGTAATTGTTGAGGGAGTTATAGACACATTGGATGGCGTTCTGGTTTTGCTCTTTAGATTATCAGGCAATGAAGAACAGGGAAAGGAAGAAAAACTTATACCATTACGTAACCATAGTATCGAAGATCTTCTTGATATAATGGCACTGAAAATTCGTTACTTTCTTGAGCAGAATATATCCGGAAGACTAAGAATAAGCTCACGACCTCTTAACTGTGATGTATTTCTCAATGGCGTTAAGATTGGAGTAACACCTGCTGAACTGGTTTTAGAGAAAGGACAGTATAAAATTGGTATTAACCGGGAGAATCTTTATCCTTGGTCTGATTCGGTTGTTATTGAAGCGGGGCGGGAAAAGATATTAAATCCCTCTTTAGAGTTTCAGGGGTATAAAATAAAACCTTTTATTTATACATCAGCGATTCTAAGTGTAGCAACGATAGTTAGTTGGGTTATTGAATTCAAGTTGCACGAATCTTATAAGGATCTTTATGTCGGGTTACCACAAACGGATTATGACTGGCACTGGAACCGTTATCGTAATGCAAATTATATTCGAATTGGGTTATTTAATGCGACTATCGCAGGTTGGACAATTTGCGGTTTTCAATGGACCAGGAATAGAACCTTGAAACGAAAAATTTTTGGACAAAATTAATAAAATGAACACTACTCTTGAGAAGGGCAACAAATATTTGGTAGAGCATGAAAAATTGCTTATTGACCGGATTATCAGTGGTGACCAGAAAGCATTTCGTGAACTTTTTCTTACATACAGAGAATTGGTTTATAGAGTAGCGTATCGTTTTCTGGGAGATTCAGATGATATTGAAGATGCTGTGCAGCAGACTTTCATTGAGGTTTATAGATCACTTCCGGGGTATGAAGCTAAGTCCAAATTTACAACCTGGTTGTATCGCATTGCCATTAATGTTTCGATTCAGTTTTTACGAAAAAGAAAAAATAGTAACAAATTTGAATATATTGATCCCGAACGGATAGAAGATAAATCAAGAACTGATGGAAAAAGTTCATGTGAGAGTAATGAATTGCAAAATCAGGTTAGAATGGCTTTAAAAAAGCTTGCTTTAAAAAAGAGGATAGTTGTCAT
>JAAYEB010000282.1 GCA_012728995.1 Fibrobacter sp.
ACTAAACACCTGCTCACAGCGGTTTTTATGCACCACCCTGAGATCCATTTTCAACTCCCCTGCTGTAATCCAATGCTACATTTACTGTTCGTGCCCCAATCTCTTTATTCAACATATATAAGGCATTACCATTTTCACCGATAAGATCAAGCTTTTGAAGAATATCGTTTACACTCTCTTCTTCTTCGACCTGTTCAGTAACATACCAGTCCAAAAAAATCTTGGTGGCATGATCCTTTTCTGATATAGCCAAATCTACAAGATTGTTAATACTTTCTGTGATATATTGTTCATGTTTCAAAGCATTTCTGAACATATCCTGAACTGAATCAAATTGAGACGGTGGCTGTTCTATTGTGTTCAAAACAACCTTTTTACCAACCCGAATAATATATTCATAGATTTTCATGGCGTGAACCATCTCTTCATGGTACTGAACCATAAACCATGTAGCAATGCCTTTATATCCCATTGATTCTGCAAATGCTGACATTGACATGTACAAATAGGCTGAATACATCTCTTTGTTGACTTGAGCATTCAGGGCTTCTTCCATTTTTGCAGACACCATATACACCTCCATAATTAATAAATAAAATGTGACAATACAAGAATATGCAGATTTGTTGCAATATTTAAAGGTTGCTAACAAAGCAACAATCGTGCCCATGTATAAAAAGCTGATTTTGGATATCCAACTGTATAACAATACATTGAGTGTATTGTATTTTTCTTTTCACATAATATTTATGGTCTGCCGTTTGCGGTTATTTTATTATGTTTGTTCATTATCATTTTTTTTACAGGGGAGACAAACCAATTGCCTTAAAAGTACATATAAGGAAGTTTATATTAAAGCTGCATCCACACAGAATTTGACAGTTTTGGTTTCGGCTTAAAAAAGCACAACCCATAACAAACTCAGTGTGTCAACAACCAGTCATGATTCAGGAGTAATTTATGGAACTATACAGCTTGTCCTGGGACGTATTCGAGTGACTTCTTTTTGTAGTCAGACGAAAGCGTGTTCCCAGCGAAACGACTCTACCTTGCAAGGAGGAAAAATGGATTTTTCAAAACGCTTCATTCTGATATTTATGCTGATATTTCCTGTGTTTTTTAATATTGATTGCATTGCCAAAAACAGTTCAAAAGCAGGAGCAGTTCAGGCGATCACATCTGTTGATCAGTTCAATACAATAATTGAGAACAGCGGCAATCAGCTTATTGCATTCCATCTTTATGCAGACTGGTGTATGCCTTGCCGCGTTTTAGAACCATTGCTTACAGAAATTGCACAGGAAAACCAGAATAAAATTGTAATATATAAGGTTGACACCGATGCATTACCTCAAATTGCCGAGGCGTTCGGTGTTACCGGTATCCCATTTGTTGTATTTATTAAAAATCAAAAAGCGATTTATGCAATGATGGGTGTACAGCCAAAAGAAACTTATCTGCGTATTATTGAAACCTATGCTGATACGACATCACATGAAGAAAAGAAACCGGATGAAAAAAAGATTAAAGGATTAAAAGTTATAAAATACCGCAGACATCAGATCATTACAGATTTGATTATGTAATAACGATTACGGGATGGGTAACTGTTACAATTTTACGACGAAAATGAAGGGTAATAACTTATCATTTTAACAATTGATCAAAAAAGATATGCCTGCTTTTTTTTTCTGACTATAAGCGGCCGCACATCGGCCGCTTATTCCGGCTTTTCTGGATATTATCTTGTTCCCCAGAATCCATGCAAATTGCAATATTCACGTGCTGTTAACGGAACATTTTCATTTTCAACAAAGAAAACTGCTTCTGCAGCACTATCCCCTTCCTTGAAATCGTGTCTTAATACCTTATCTCCGGCCAGTAGCTCTACAAATAAAATGTAATGTTCTTTAGTCATAGGATGAGGAACTTCACCTACTTTTACAGTAACCTTGTTTCCGTCTTTTTCTATAACAGGAACATGTTTTTCTTTTGCTCCATCTGTTGTATTTGGTTCAAGTTTAACCATCGGAGTATTGCAACATGAGATCGTTTGTTCACCATTCCATAATGCTTCAACAACTGCGCCACATTTATTACATTTGTACACACTCTTTTTTTCCAACATCTTTACCTCCTGAAAAAAATTAAAATGAAAAACACTACACGAAAATTAAAAAAAATATCCGATTTAAAATTAGCCCAAAAATCATTTCTGATTTGAACGGGCATTAGTCTGCAACATCTATGCCGAAGCTATTTTACACAAAATACGATTTCCTGACCATAAACAAAATAACATGTGTCCATAAAACCAATGTAGTTTCATGACAAAACTGTATAACAAAACAGGTCGTTTTTTTGCTCTATTATTCATGTTCCCAATACAATACAGGCTATACATGTCGATTTTTTTTTATTGAAAATGGTTGTTGCTAAAATACAAAACAAATCGTATTATTCCAATGCATGGATAATTTTTCCGATTAAAACACCACTTCTAAGAGAATAATTATGAAATATAAATTTTTTACTCTCTTGATAACTGTGGTGTGTATTACTCCGGCAAAAATTCATGTCGGCCCGGTCTGTACAGGAATTGGTTCCTGGATCAGCTTTAACAGTGACAATCCATATTATACATCCTACAACAAACTGTCATCAGATGTTTACCTGAGTTATAAGGGATGGAGCGGTTTTTTCGGTATTCCGTTCCAATGTGTAGTCAGTCACAGGGATGAAACAAAATATGCGTTTTCGCCCGGTGATTTCAACTTTTATATCGGTCGAAGGATTTCATTTGTTCAACCTCGTCTGGGATTGGTTTTTCCATTGTGGTATTCGACAGATAAAGGTGTATGGCTTGGTTCAAAAAATGTTATTTTAAAAGCCGGTTTAGGTTTTGCATACTCATTGTCGGCAGATAAATCGTGGAGAACCGGAGGTGAACTCTACTATAAATATTTCATTGCCGGTTTCCCTGAAATTGAAGATTCGTGGGGAAAGAGAGGAAGCTGGGCTATTGACGGCTCTGTTAAATTAGTTAACAGCAGCTCTAACAGGTGGAAACTTGGTATTGAAATTCTTGGTGGATTCAGGAAACTGTATCCAAGGTGGTTTCGATACAAAAACTTTCAAGGTTACCAACTGTCTGCATCCTGTGTACCTCATATTTTTGCTTCTTATGATGTAAATAAAAGGATGTATTTAAGTGCAAAGACCGGTTTTGGTCCCTCTTTTAAACGTGAAGAAAAAAACAATTATTCCGGCAAATGGGAACATTCATCCAATTCACTTAATATTGCCATCAGCACTGGTTTTTATCCTTAAAACCTGTTCCTTGCTTCACTTGTATTTCAATAATTGCAAATATCATTTTAAAATCAGGTAGCTTAGATTATTAAACAGCAAAAAACAACAGGACTGAACCTGTTTTACGAAACTCAACAGTAATTATAAAGAACTGTTTACAATCTGATAATTTTACATTCAAAAAAGGATATTCCATGGAACAAAAAGGTATTCCATTCAATGTAGCCGATCATATTACTTATGCAGAAGGTTCAGTTATCAGTAAAACTCTGATCGACAAGGGTATTGGCAGTATTACGCTGTTTTCCTTTGATGAAAATCAGGGATTAAGTGAACACACTTCACCATTTGATGCAGTTGTTCATGTTCTTGACGGAGAATCCCGGATTACGATAGGTGGTAACAAAACGAACGTGAAAGCTGGTGAGATGATTATCATGCCCGCAAATGTTCCCCATTCGCTCAAAGCGGTTTCACGTTTCAAAATGATGCTCATAATGATCAGGGCTGCTGATGAAAAAAGCTCATCCGGTCCAATAGCAGTATGAGTGAAGTTTGATGACAACCAAGGTCATCAGTCTGCCTGCGTTTAAAAAGCGTACCCAAAAAACATTTACAGAACACAAACAACAAGAAAATGACTTTTATGGGTTAACAAACTAACGAACAGATGGAAACATTAAACGACAGACTACGCTGGAACCTCAGGAAAAAATAGATTCAGGCAGTACCAGGTAAAAGATAACCCCACATTTGGTCGAACAAATTTATCATCTTGAATATTATATTAATGAATATACTGTATTGCGAATCTGTCTTCAGATCATTGCCAATAATCAGGAGCTTAAAATGAAAACATTTATATACAGATCCATAACAACGGTTCTCTTATCATTTTCGGCAATTTTTGCTGTTTTGATATCACCTCTGTTTTCGCAACCCTCCTACGATAATTACAAACTTGTATGGTCGGATGAGTTTGACGGCAGTGGACTACCCAATTCTTCAAACTGGGGTTATGAAGAAGGGTATGTTAGAAATGATGAACTTCAGTATTATACCCGACAAAGAGAAGAAAATGTACGCATGGAAGACGGTTTTCTTGTAATCGATGCAAGAAGGGATAACTGGAACAGCCATGAGTACACATCAGCAAGCCTTTATTCCAGAGGCAAACGGGAATTTCAGTACGGAATATTCGAAATGCGGGCTAAAATCGATGTCCGTCAGGGTTCCTGGCCTGCTTTCTGGACCCTTGGTGTAAACGGAGAATGGCCAAGTAATGGTGAAGTAGATATAATGGAGTATTATGCCGGGAAACTTCATGCAAACGTTGCCTGGGGAACCGAAACACGATGGCAGGGTGCATGGGATTCGGAAACAAAGGCGGTTGGAAGCGATTTCGCAAATGATTTTCATATCTGGCGCATGAAATGGACCAAAGATGTAATTGAGCTGTACGTTGATGATTTTCTTCAGAATACTACAGATTTGAGTAAAACGATCAACGGATCGGATGGACGCAATCCGTTTCATCAGAAAGCATATATCATGCTTAATCAGGCTATAGGCAGCAATGGCGGAGATCCTTCAGGTACCAGGTTTCCCATCAAGTACCTGATAGATTACGTTCGGGTTTATCAGGAATCACCAGATACTGTTCCCCCATCTGTTATTGATATTACTGCCTCCAAAGACGGTACCGCAGTAATACATTTTTCTGAAAAACTTGACAAATTCAGTTCCGGAAAAGTATCGAACTATTCGGCAAACAACAGCAAGTATTCAATATCTTCAGCAAAAATTCAGAGTGATCTGAGAACTGTTCTACTAACAATCACCGGGCTCTCTGAAGGTGATGATCTAAGTGTTACTGTTAAAAACATTTCTGATGATTCAGAAATACCCAAGACCCTTACAGAAGCAAACGTACAAACAACTGTGGGTCCGTCAATTTCCAAACTGACAGGAACAGTTATTGGTAAAGGAACACCCTGGAATAATACACCAGGTGCAGAATATGAATCTGCAATTGACGGAAATACTTCAACATTTGCCGATTGTGTCGGGGATACAGTTTATGTGGGGTACGACTTCGGGTCTGATAATGAAATGATTATAACTGGTATAAGATATTATCCCCGTGACGATTACAGTGACAGAATGAAAAACCGTTCTATTGAAGTATCTTCAGACGGAAAAACATGGGAAAAGATTTTCACAATAGCACAAGTTCCCCGGGAAAAAGAATTCAATACCGATTACATGGCTCACTCCAGACCAGTCAGGTTTGTTCGCTACAACGGAAGCGGCGGATATCTTAATGTTTGCGAGGTAGAGTTTTTGGGTTATCCTTCAATTCCAACATCGTCATCCGGAAATTACAAAAAAAGGTTTTACGATTTACAGAATGAATTTCATTCAGATCTACCTGTAAAATATACTCTTTACACACTTTCCGGCCGTGTCCGGGAATCGTATTTTGTAAATAATCCAAAGACATTTAATAATCTGATAAAAAGAAACGCATCTGTTTCCAATGGTCTTTATATGGTAGAGATACGTTCCCGGAATGGCAAGAAACTCATATACAAGAGTTTGACAGGTCGCTGATTATGTAAGGTGGTTCATGACAAATATTTTGAAAACCAGTTAAGTGCCAGTTCTGCTACTTTTTCCAGAGCTCCCGGTTCTTCAAACAAATGAGTTGCTCCCGGAACAATATCCATACGTTTTGCCTGTGCACCAAGGATATCATATACTCTGTTATTAAGCTCAATAACTATATCATCTTCACCCCCAACGATTAAGAGTGTTGGAGCTGATATTTTTGCAAGAGCCTCTCCGGCCATATCCGGTCTTCCGCCTCTTGAAACCACGGCTTTTACATTTTTTCTTCCAACAGAAGAAACCAAAGCTGCTGCAGCACCAGTACTTGCTCCAAAATACCCTATTTGAAATTCTCTTGTGTCGGGATTATTGAAAAGCCACTCAGTTGTTCCACTCAGTCTTTCTGAAAGCAGATCAATATCGAATCGAAGGTCAGCAGTAATAAGATCCCTTGCCTC
Organism: Fibrobacter sp.; assembly: GCA_012728995.1. Taxonomy (GTDB): domain Bacteria; phylum Fibrobacterota; class Chitinivibrionia; order Chitinivibrionales; family Chitinispirillaceae; genus JAAYEB01. The sequence goes on from JAAYEB010000282.1 coordinate 6,381, forward strand.
TTCTGAACGGGTCAGCAGGTCAAACAGAAGTGTTGCAAAACCGCCTTTGTTTAGATATTGAGCTACAAACCGGTTTCGTGGACTGAATCTGCTGCTGCCGCTCCCATGCACAAAAGCCACTATTCCTTTTGCATTCTCCGGAACATAAAGGTTTCCATCAAGCACTATATCCTGTGAAGGGATTGTGATTTTTACTTCGTGTTCAATATTTCTTTCAATCGCCATTTTAAGTTCCCTCACTAAATTTTTCTTTAAAAAGGTTAATATTTTACATTTCATCAAATATCCAGAACGACATGAGCCTTCCACAAATTATTGCTATACTGTACTTTAAATTCATGAAGAGTTACTGCTTTTACATCAACAGCGAGATTATGTTTTTTGTAATCGATTTTTTCTCCTACAGCAGTTCCTTTAAAAACTATTCTTTTATTCTCGCTGGTTATTTTTACATTTCTGAATCTGCAGATAAGCTGATATGCATCTTTAAAAAAGATAAGTTCCTGAAGAACATCAAAAAGAAGCATGTCGATTTCTGTTTCTTTGAGTTCAATTATTTTATTTTCACTATTCTCATTAATGTTTTCGATATTTTTCAGATTTTCGACCATAAGGCCGGCAGTAGCATCAGATGCTGCCATAAAAAGTTCTTCACGAGTTCCCCCCCAGGCTTCAAATGCAACATCAGCAATAAATTTATCTTCAATATATTTATAAGGCACTGGTTTTCATCCTTTAATATTTCCTACAGGTAAAAATTTGACAATAGGGTGACTGATCCCAGCCATACTTGCAGCATCAATTACATCATCAATATTTTTATAAGCTTTCCCTGCCTCTTCAGCAAGCCCGCCATACGAAACGGATCGGGTATAGATTCCCTCTTTCTCCATCCGCATTTGTAATTCTTTTCCTCTGAACTGTTTTCTTGCCTGTTTTCTGCTCATCACCCTGCCGCTTCCGTGTGTTGTGGAATAGAATGTCTGTTTTCCGCTCTTTACTCCTGAAAGTAGATATGAACCGGTTTCCATGCTGCCACCAATTATCACAGGCTGACCTGTTTTTTTATACTCCTGAGGAATTCCTTCCATATCCGGACCGAAAGCGCGTGTTGAACCTTTTCTGTGTACAAGAAGTCTTTTACGTACACCATTAACATCATGATACTCCAGCTTTGCTGTATTGTGAGCTATATCATATACCTGATGTATTGAAAGCCTTATTGCACTTACACCAAATACATCTGCAAAAACTTCACGTACCTGATGAGCAATCATCTGACGATTTGCAAATGACATGTTTATCGCACACTTCATGGCACTAAAATAATCCTGACCTACACCTGATCGGAAAGGTGCACATGCCAATTCTCTGTCTGGAACCGATATTCCATATTCTGGCATTGCTTTCAAAAAAACCCGAAGATAATCTGTTGCGATCTGATGCCCGAATCCCCGACTTCCGCAGTGAAACATTATTACCACCTGGTCGGGAAAAATACCGATTGATTCTGCAGTTTTGGCATCAAAAATTGATTCTCTCTTAACAACCTGAATCTCCAGATAGTGATTTCCGGATCCTAATGTACCCAATTGATGGTATCCACGTTCAACGGCTTTATCACTTACTTTTGATGGATCTGCACCGTCTATACATCCCGTTTCCTCTGTACGTAAAAGATCCTCCTGCCATCCAAAACCATTTTCAATACACCACCTGGAGCCATTTATCATAACTTTTCTGAAATCGCTTTTTGAAATCGCATATCTGCTTTTTTCCCCAACACCTGTCGGGACATTGTTGAAAAGTTTATCGACAAGCTTGTGAAGTTTCGGTTTCAGTTCATCATAAGTTAAAGAAGTAAGCATTAATCTCATACCGCAGTTTATATCAAATCCGATACCTCCAGGAGAAATCACACCATCATCTGTATCCATGGCCGCTACGCCGCCTATTGGGAATCCATACCCCCAATGTCCATCGGGCATACAGAATGAGTAGTTTACTATTCCCGGAAGCATTGCAACATTTGAAACCTGATCAAAAACACCCGAATCCATTTGGTCAATCAGCTTTTCTGTAGCATAGATACGGGCCGGTACCCGCATACCAGTTTTATAGGATACCGGTAATTCCCATATGACAGGTGAGATTTTTATCAATTCAGGTGGTCTCAAACCTGTTTTCTCCCGATAATTTCACAACTGCTCAGGTTATTATCTGTATCCGTCTGCGACCTTCCATCATGCAAGTATAAGTTCATTACGAACATCAATCACACCTTTAGTATGTTTTGCAGCAAATTCTGCAGAATTGTATGCGTTCCAGTGCGGTACTTTTCCTGTCAATGTAACGATTCCGTTTTCTACCTTTACAGTAACATAATCCGTATCGACAATACCGGTTCTTTTCATGGCAGCCTCAATCTGTTCAGCAATTTCAAAGTCTTCAACTTTATGAACAGGTACAACCGAAAGTTTATTGATAACCTGAATCACACCGGTTACATTAGATACTATATTTCCACATTCAATCTTTTGCCAATACGAATCAACAGCTCCCGACAATTCGACCACACCCTCTTCCACATCAACACCTACAAACTCGTCATTGATATTACAGTTTAGTTTAAGTGATATTTTTACAGCTTTGGTGACTGATTCATCAGTCAAAATATCAGCATCACCGGGATACACAATTTTTAAGCGGTTCTCGACGAATGTTATTTGATGAAAGCTCCTGACGGTATCTTCAACAGCATTCAAAGCTGCAAGCGAATTTACAGTTCCATTGAGAACAACTCTCCCATCTGCCATTTCTACAGTAATGGTATCCGGGTTTACACGACTGTCTGCATAAAGCAATCCTTCAATTTCTTTCTTGATCTCTTCCTTTTCTGCCATAATTACACTCCAATAAATGGATGTTTTTTCACTCTATTGTTGGTGAAAGGGGATCTGTAGGTTCTTGTCCGAAAAGTTCGACAAACTGTGCCGGAAGTTTTTGGAGCACTTTGGATATGACTGCATCTGTTACAGCAAGGTTAAGTGTTTCCATAACAACTCTTGATAGCCTGACCGCATCCGGATAACCGGTTTTAGCCCTTGCACTCACCCTGTTATAGTATTCTTCAAGCGTAAATGTATCACTTCTTGACGGGTCATTCAGAGAGTGAAGACTTTCTTTCATTTCCAGTGGAAGCTGTGCCCCAAGTTCTGCAACCAGTGTTGTTGGAAGCCGTTGACCCAAAGTAGACATGCATACTTCTACTATTTTTCTTGCCCAGATATAATCCGGTATATCGCCTCTTTTACAAACTTCTTGTATAAATTCCATATATTGCATAAACACCCACTTGAAACCGGTTTAGTAACAATTTCGGTACTTTTGGAACAGCCCTGCTTCTATGTAAATTATCTGGTAATTGCCTGTCAGGATATAAACGCAATTGCAACTTTTAATTAAATTGAAATCAATGACAGGTTTGTAAATAAATTATCAGATTCGGGCTTTTTAATACAAAGTATAAGCAATTATGAATCCTTTGATTTCCAAAGCATCTTGTGGTATATATGTTGCGTAATAAATCAGAAAACACCAACTACAATGTCGCTTAACCATTTAAAGGAGGAGTTATGACAGAAATCAGGAAAAAAGTTGCATTCTCTGCGATTCCAGTTACTGTACTTGCACTAACGGGAATTGCCATGAGAAAATTGTCGGGGAAAGATCATGCTGCATCAGAACATATCAGGGAGATAGCCCAGGATGCCTGTAAAGAGATCGAAACTTCATGTCAGGAACTTCAGGAAAAAATCGAGAACCGATCAGCCCAGTATCTCGAAAAAAACATTGACAATATTTTTGACAACATGAAGTCCAGGCTTGATCAGATCTCTTCAAAGATCAAATCACGACTTGGGGAATATGAAATGAAAAATCCTTCGAAAGCAGAATGAATGATTCCGTACAGGCTGTGTTGATCATCAATTTGACAGGTCAACACAGTTGAAATTTACTTATCCATTTTTACAGTACAGGCATATATTCACATATCATTTTTTATTGCAGCACTCATCAATATTTTATTTATTTGCATGAGATAATAAGTAAATATTTTGGATAAATTTCAGATTATATCCAGATACCAGAGAAAAACAGAAACTTTGCATCGCTATGCTCAATCACGGATGAAGTTGACAGATGGCTATTATAAAAAATCACAATGTCGAAGGTGAGATAATCAGATCATTTACAACTTCTTTTACCCCGGTAGTGTTTTTTGCTATTTCAGATACTTTTTTATAAGTGTCCAAGTCTGATACAATGCCAGACAATACGACTCTCCCGTTTGCAGCTTTTACATCTATGTTTTCGGCATTTATACTGAAAATTCTGTTAAGAGCATTTACGATATCCTGTGCAATCATTTCATCCAGAATATCTCTTGTAGGAACAACTGTCAGAAAATTATTAACAGTTACAATACCACCGATATCAAATGCCAGTTCTTCTGCCCTGGTTTTTTTCCAGTATGCATCAACAGCCCCTTCAAGAACTGCAGTTCCATTTTCAACTGTAATAACAATGTTATCTTTTGAAAGTCCCTGATCCCACGAAAACAGATTACGCAGGTTTTCTCTCAGTTCCGTATCATTAAAAGTGTTCAAGTTATCCGGATAAAGAATTTTTAAGTTGTTTTTTACATTTTTTACACCGGCAATTTCCAGCGTATCATTTTGAGCTGTCTGTTTTGATATCCAGGTTGGAACCGTTCCGTCCAGATACACGGTCTCATCATCAATGCTAACCTGAATTTTTGTTTCATCTACCCTGCTGTCCCATTTCAAATGTTCCATTATACGCCTTTTTGTTTCTTCATTACTGTATATAATTTTATTGTCCTCCGCTTTTAATAGAGATGAAAGGGAAGATTCCATTCAGAATCGAGTCCGATTCTGAATCTACGATCTGAATGCGGATTATTAGACTCCAGATTCAAATTAGATCTAAAGTAATATCTGTAGATAAACGTAAAAAACATATTCCTTTCCGGGACACAGTTTACGAACAAAGTCAGGATACGAAACTGCCGCAATTCTTAATTCTTAAAGGGTCCTTTCACTATTGCTGATCCCTCACTCATTATCAAAAGAATTTCTTCGATATATGAGACATGGTCCTGCTCATCATCATAATTATTCTCTATTTGAGCATAAACATCTTCAGATAGATTCAGGTTAAAGAGTTCTGCATACAGGCTGTTCATGATTTTTTCATTAGCCAGCAGTGCCTGAAGTATCTGGTTTACTCCTGAACCTAAAACAATATCCTTGAAGTAAGGTACATGCACATCGGGATACTCAGAAACGATGCTTTCCTGCAATTCTTCACAGAGTAAATAGAGGTTTTCCTTATGTTCTTCATGGTCCTGACAAATATTCTTTATCTGATTCAGAATATCTGCATCGTGAATTTCCGAAAAGGTTTTTTCATAAATTTTAATAACGCATGCTTCACGCATTTCCAGTTTTAATAATTTTTCCAGCACCTTCTTTCTATCCATAAATACCCCCTTTTTCAGGATCATATTACAGGGCATGCTGCAATTAGTGTACCATTCCTGATGATTTTTAATTTACCGCAACAGTAATCATACCTTTACATACATTAACCTTTCTATTTACATTATAATGTTGCCCGAGAACAGACAGATACTGCTCCACGATCATTACTTTTGGTTGTAAACATTACAGGATACATTTATGTTGTTCATAAAAGCTTATCCCGTGTAACATTACAGTACACTAAGTAAACTGAAAACTCATTGTAGTTTCGACTGCAGTAATTGAGATTAGGGTTAGAAGAATGATCATTGTAAAGGGGTATTAACTTGTTGATCAGATAAGTTATTAGGCAGATATGGTTTTCGCAGATATAAAGCTTTTTTGAAATCGGGTACTGTAAATAAAGGTTTAATTTCAAAAAATATATCGTTCTCAATTCAGGTTTTATTTACCTGGGTATGAATCTTTTTCGGTTTTCTTTCCAGGTTTGAGGTTCAGGCGGAGTGAATTCCGGATAACGCTCAATTAAATCCCGAAACTCTTTTTTTGCAAGACTTACATCCAGATCTTTTGATGAGGCATTATTCAGATATCGATTAAACCATCTTAAGGCAGAATCCGGTTTATCTTTGTAATACCGGAAAAGGAATGCCATATTTTTGGCAATTAAAGGGTTTTGAGGTTCTTTCAAGCAGGCTAAGCGAAGTTGTTCTTCTGCATTATCATATTTTCTCATTTTAACCAACAAAGAACTCATTGAGACACGCACATCAATTCTGGACGGATCACGATCCAGAGCTTTTTCGAATTCAGATTCTGCTTCAAAAAACCATCCCTTTTCAGAATAAATTATTCCCAGGTAGAAGTATGGTTCATCCCCTGATGGTTTTTTCTTTTTTGCAGCTTTAAAATATTCTTCAGCCTTTTGAATCTCTTCACCCTTCAACCATTCATTTTCATCAAGGCCATAGCTGCCCCATTTCTCCTTTTTTTGTTTTTGATAACTTTTCGCCAGCCAGATACGCCCTTTTAAAATAAGGACGGGAGCATTATCTGATTCGATTTGATTAGCAAATGCAAGGGCTTCATCAATTTTCCCCTTTTCCAGATATTTTTGGGCATTTGAAACTGTAGGTGAATAGCTGTAACTGATATGGCGTACAATAAGAAAAGCGGTAAATAACAAGAAGGAACAAAGGAATCCGGCAATGATTACAAATGTTAAAGATACACCTCTGGAAAATCTCATAATATTCTATTGTATTTTTAATTTGAGTACTTTTCCAGACTTATCAATATATTCCTCCATCTTTTTTTTAGGAGTCAGCATTGTCGTTTCAGTGTGAACAAAGTCCCCGACCTGTTTGTTTTTCCTCACGAGGTCTGAATATATGCAAAGAAAGTCGCATTACCACCAAATAAATGAATAAATCAGCTTGCATTAATTCTGAACCTGATCAAAATTTTGAATCTGTTAATCTTTTTTGAAACAGTAAAAAGCTACATATACAAAGCTTGTTATCAAACTGAAACGAGTTTCTGATCCGAAATGAACTCTTTCTCATTGTTGTATGTTTTGATCAAACGATCAATTCCAACCATCTCCAGGACTCTTCTAACCTGATTATCTTCAGCAATAATAAAAACAGACCCGTTGTTCTGCTGAACATCACATAAACAGTGAATGAAAATACTTATCCCAGCACTGTCAAGATATGTGGTACGTTCAAGATTGAAAACAAAATGATGATTTCCGGATTCTATCAGAGTCTGAATCTCAGTGTCAAGAAATTTTGTAGATTCAACAGAATCGATATTACCAATTATGTGAATTACCTTGAAACGATCCATGTTTCTGATCTCATACTTCATAACAGTTCCCTTTCTGCACATCTATAATGGTTCAATAATATTCAGAATCTGCACGTCCGGTCAATTTTAAATTTCATAATATATCAAAATTTTAATATTTAGTCAAAGATTAAAAATATGCGTTAGCCTCTACATAATGGATATAACCCATCGCTGCGTTTTTACAAAAATACAAGCGTACAGGCACCTTTTGGACAATTCCGGGTTTTCCGCCTTTTTGAAATATTTATCAAATTTTTAATTCACGTTCAAAAAAAAGATGAATACCCCCCAACCCATCCTCGATACAGGTATCCTTAAGTAACCACCCCTCTCTTATCATTTCTGCTGATACGAACTCCACTTCATCCAGAATTTTTTTGGCGTTCTTTTTAAACCCGATTTTTATAATTCTCTCTGCACTCTCTGTCATAATCAGTTTTTACCACTCGTTGTCGTCATAAGACGGAACAGCAGATGGAAGTTCATTAAATGCTCTTTTGACAGTTTCGGAAAACACGTGGCTGTCTGAAATTTCACCTTTGGTACATGAACTTTCAACTGATCCACGCCATACTACTTCCATGTTTCTGCAATTCCATAGTTCGGTTTCAAGATCAATTTTTTTCAAAGTACGTTTTTTAAAAGTTTTCAGACTGTAACCACCTTTAACACGGATTACCAATAAATAATCACTTTGAGCTTTACTCCATACCGATTCTGATGTTTGAAGAGATACCATACCAGATTTATACAGCTTTTCATAAAAATTTGCAAGTAATTGGGATCCGGAGTCCCCGGTAAAAGCGTTTTCCATTTTTTTCACACTATTGATTTTAAGATCCGGACGTATTTTTTTCAAAGTTTCTGACAGTTTTTTTTCTGATAACAGTGTGGTATCCGGTCCATCTTCAAACAGTACAGGGCACAAACCAATAGTCCTGTCATAAACACTTCTACCTGTGAAGTATTTTTCGGTATATAGATGTTTATAAGAGTAATTGCAGGGTGGTATACAGGCAGATATCAGAAACACCGAATTTAGACATGCAATTAAAACTACTTTTCTGAACATAATTTACCGGGCAGATTAAACTTATCTGATTTTATCCTTGATACAAAAATATACCTTTAAATTGTTTAAGATCAAACAGATATGAACAGCTTACCTGATCTTTTTCAGACGCGCTGCAAACATCCCGTCCATAGCGTGTTCAAAAGGTGTAATCTGAAGAAAACCGGCATTTGAAATAAAACGTTCAGGAATAACATCCGGATTATTGTCGACAACGAATTCTGTATGTTTATCAAGAAAAGAACGTATTATCAGATCGTTTTCTTCAGGTTCAATAGAACAGGTAGAATAAACTATAATTCCTCCTTTTCCAACAAGGTTGGCCGAGGAATCCAGTAATTTATGCTGTATTTTTGTAAGTCGTTCAATATCCTGAGAGGTACGAATCAACCTTGCTTCGGGATGTCTATGTAAAACTCCGGTTCCACTGCATGGTACATCGAGAAGAACTTTGTCGAAATAGCCAGTAAATGGTGGAAACACCCCGTCACAGAGAAGGGTGTAAACGTTTCTTAAGCGCATTCTTTTCACCATTTCGGTAACACTTTTCATTCTTCCCCATTTCAGTTCACAGGCAACAACAGTTCCTGTATCAGAAGCAAGCTCGGACATAAGAGCTGTTTTTCCCCCCGGAGCAGCACAGAGATCAAGAATATGGTCCCCTTTGTTCACATCCATCATTGCAGTAACCCATCCTGATGACGGTGCCTGGACATTACACACACCCTGCTGAATCATACGGATATTTTCGGGCAGCAAAGACTTTTTAAGTTTGTAATAAAGATTAAGATATCCGGATGCCTGTTCACAAATTGTACGCACATCTGCTTCAAACTGCGGCT
>JAAYEB010000283.1 GCA_012728995.1 Fibrobacter sp.
GATCGTTTCTTAAACACTCAATTCCTCAATCGCCTTTATGGTATTTAAAAAACTAAATAATATCTATTGCAAACTCCTCTTTTTCCATGATTCGATTCCGATACCGATACCAACCCCGAATTCCGATTTCAAGAGAAATAGGGACCCGATATCTTTTTCCTAAAAGTCCAATTGATTCACCTTTTTGAACCTTTAATATGTCGTTTTCTCAAAATCGATATTACAATCGGTAATAATTAACCAAAACAGAATAAAAAATTTCAAGTCTGATAGGATAAGCAAAAAGAGTGCCGGATTTTTCAATGTATCCCCTTATGTAAACATGTACTTTTTAATAACGTTGTTAATAATTATTTTCCTTTAATAGTGTCAGGCAAGTTTATGTGAATTTTTTGAGTTTATGAAACAATCCATGAAATCTTGTCTTTCACCAGGAACAGGTTTTCGGATTGCCAGGAAAAAACCCGTTGCTTGAAACTTGTTCACAAGTATAAAAATTATCTGCAATAATGGAAATTCGGCTATTGCAGAGTTGAATCAAATGTGATATACTGAATCCGGAATAATTTTCAGAAGGGAAGTTTTGTGAAACCAATAAGATTAAGAAAAGACGGAATTTTTAGTGCTATTACTCACGTAGATAGCCCCCGGTCAGTTACAACGGACCCAGAATCTGGCCGATCGGAGTCATTCAGGATTAAGTTCAAGTCCAATGGAGATATCCCTTTTCCACAGGTAATAATCCGGTCTCATGATGGAGAGCATATTTTTAAAGGCGAATCGATAAAAAAAACGGATGACAGTTTTACAGTATCGGTTCCCAAAAACGAATTGCCCCCTGGGAATCATCAGATACAGATAGAAGGATGCAGGAAAAAGGATTGGCTCAATAGTGGTGGAAACGACTGGATAAAATGGTTCGGTGAAATTTCAGTTGAAGTTCTACAAACGGTGAGCGGGAAAAAAAAACTGAACCGATTATAGTTAGTAAAGTTACATCAGGGGTTAAGCTATATTTTGGTATCCATAAACATATGCACCAGCCATTCTATCGTGCATCAGACACATCATATCGCGATGGTGAAATAGAGGGTATTTTTGGTTCACGATGTGGAAATTATACAGGTTTTATACCTGATGCAGTAAAACAGTATATTGATGGTGATCTTCCCTTTGCAGGTCTTTCGACAAGCTGGAGCGGGAGTCTTATCGAACAGTTGCAAAGATTCCAAAAAGAAAACCTGTGCGGAGGATGTTTCAGTGACTGGAACCATTCTCTTCGGGATCTGGCATCAGCAAAAACATCATCAGGCAACAAACGTTTATCATTTACCGCTTTTGGTTACTTTCACCCTTTAATGCCCCTGATTCCTCAGAGAGATATTATCAAACAAATTGATCTCCACAGGGAAATTATAAAAGCTGTATTTGAAACAGATACATCAGATATAATTTTCCCGCCCGAAACTGCTTTCCATGTGCGGATGATCCCTGCTCTGAACAAAGCCGGAATCAGAGCTGTAATATATGATTCAATTCACCGGTATAGAAGCTGCAAAGATTACCCTTATGCAGGAATTAACGAGGGCATGCTGCCTCCGAATATGTCGGATCAGGTAAATCCACCGGTTAACGACTGGATGCAGCTTCATAATGTGTGGGCTGGAAGTAAAATAAGCCCGTCTTTATTGAAACCTGAATATGTTGTGTACGAGGATGTCGACGGAACCGAGCATAAAATTATTGCTGTTCCTGCAGAAAGATATATTGGAAATGAAGATGCCAGGGGAGGATTTGGAGCGCTGCAATATGAGTATGTACTGGGTCAGGTTTATGATAATATAGTAAAAAATAAAAGTTTTGATCCAAAACACCCACCTTTTTTCCTGCTTCATTCAGATGGAGATAATCATGGTGGTGGAGCAGACAGCTATTATCATCATAATACAGGCAGGCTGGTTGAATGGATTAAAGAAGATCCCCGTTTTGAACTGATTACCATTGATGATTATCTTGATCAGTTTCCACCAGATCCCTCCTGTGCTGTACACATAGAACCGGGGTCGTGGGCAGGAGCAGATAACGGAGATCCACAATTCAGAAAATGGTTCAGCATGTATGAGCAGCCATATTCGCCGGATCTGAATTCCTGGGCAGTTTTAACAGCTCTGCAAAACTGTATTCACACCCTTGAAGATTCAGGATGTGACCGGGAAAATTTCAAAAAAGCTCAAAGACTTCTTTTGACAGCAGAAACAAGCTGTTACTGGTACTGGACAGGTCAGGAACTTTGGGACAGACAGGTAACCGATGCGGC
>JAAYEB010000284.1 GCA_012728995.1 Fibrobacter sp.
GAAACTACGAAGTCTTTACAAAAAGGCTATTCAGAAAAAAGGTTTAGTATGATTGATAAAAAAGGAAAACCAATTTCACCTGAAAAATTAGGCAAAATTGCTGAAAAAGGTGTTAAAAGTGTACATTTATCCAAAGATGAGTGGATCTGGTTGAACAATGAAGGTTATGCAGCCATTGAACAACTAAAAAAAATTGAACAGTCTGAAATGAAACTGCCGGATCACTTACTTAATAAAGCACTTGATTCCTTTTTTACAACATCCTCCAGCCCGGCATCACTTCCACTGCATATACGTTTCATCAACGGAATACTTGAACTGATTGAACTTCCAACTACCTGGAACTCCGGCAGCCCTGCTTTTTCTTGGCGCTCAGAAAAAACTGATGAAAAAAGACTCTCTTTTCACCATACTGAACAACACGTTACGGCGCACATTGAGATGCAGGCACACATGGATGAAACTACCGATATCAGTGTCCGTTGTTTTGATCCAACAGGAACCCCGGTATCAGTAATGGAAGTCGAGCTACTCCGTGGAGGAAGGTGTGAGGAATCAATATCTTCCAGCGAAAGTGGTCCTCTAACAATCAATAATGTTAAAAAAGGACCAATGCAGCTTTGTATCCATGCAGCAGAAAATACATGTATTAATATTGATATCAGGGTAGATTGATGAAAAAATCCATTTCCCTGCATTGTGAAATTTCTCTGAACGAAAATAAATGGGTGTGGAAAATTTTTCACCGTCGGGGAAGTGGTAATGCAAGTGTTTCCAGATTGCTCCCTTTTCCGCAACAAATCAGTCCTGCGGAAGCCATCTTCTCTATTCAGCAGGGGAAACTCCTTAACAGAACTGATTATGCCCGCTTTGGGGCATCATTGTACAGAAATATTATCCCCCAGGAGTTTGCCGCTCTTTTAAATCAGGCAACTGGAGGTGACTGCCTTTTTATCGTTCCACCGGAATGGGCTATAGTTCCTTTTGAATTGCTGTATGATAATAATGGGTTTTGGGGAGATAGATTTATCCTTGGAACTGTAATCCTGCTTCCTGAAACAAACTTCGAGCAGATTCAAAAAAACAACTCTCCTCTTACATTTGGTATTATTGCTGATCCTGCAAATGATCTTCCTGAAGCATACGAGGAAGGAGTCTCAATCAGAAATTTTCTTCGGTCACATAAACAGAATGTTCGAATGATCAGCAGCGGATTACCTGAGAAGATAAGTGAAATTCTATCAGGAAATTCTGTAGTACATTTCGCCGGGCATTCTGAATTTTCAGAATCATCAGGTAGATTCGGATGGAAATTAAAGAATGGGGAGTTATTCGATTTAACCGGCAAAGATAAAAAAGCTCTGCAAAATCCACCATCTCTTGTTTTTTCAAATTCATGTGAAGCAGCTTGCACCTCAAAAGAACTGGCCGGCGTGGCAGGAGCGTTTATGCAGTCTGGTGTGGCCCAGATTGTTGGGCCTTTTACCAGAGTGGCTGACAAAGAAGCGCAACAGTGTGCTGCAGTTTTTTATGAAAAATTTCTGCAATCCATGCATCCAGCTAAGGCTCTGCTGCTAATGAAGAAAATTTGTTCTGACAGTGCTGCTTCGCTTGTTTACCGCTTGTTTGGAGATCCATGCTGGACATTTTCTCAACCAGCCATATCAGAACCTAGGCACAATGTAAATATCAAAAGGAAAAAAACAAAACCGGTATTGCTTATTGCCGCTATTATAATTTTTTTACTTCTGGTTTTACTTTTCATTCCATTTCCCGGTGGAGATGGAATACAGTATATACATCCGAAATGATTTTATTCTAAATAAATAGATTCTCCCATTCCGGGAACTTATTTTATAGGATTAAAAAATGAGGAAGGTTTTTTCCGCTTCTTCGTCTTTTATTGATGAATACACAGAAAATCAATTTTCAATTTTAAAAGGAGGCTTTAGGTGAATCGTTTTTTAAAAAGCATAACAATGCTGGCAGTATCTTCATTTGCATTTGCTTTTCTTGCCGGGTGTGGAGGAAACAAAACATTAGATCGGGGGAATCCTGGTGAAGCCGAGAGTATGTATCCGCCTGTAATAGAAAAACTTATTCAGAAGAAATATGCTTCATCAATTCACGCAGTTGGAATGGGCAGCCACCCTGATAGAATTACTGCAGCAAAAAAAGCACGGCTTGATGCCCAGAATCAGATTGCAAACACCTTCAGAAATGAAGTAAGTGCTCTCCAAAAAAGTTTTCTTGAAGCGGTCAATGATCAGCAGTTAGAGGAGTACAGAAATACAGTAGAAAGTTTTACCAACATTGAACTACAGGGTGTTTCTGAAGCCAAGGCAACTTTTTCTGAAGGAAAAGATGGATATACTGCATACATTTTGATGACGGTTTCTGCCGAAACCCTTAAAGACCTCATTGACGAGAAAACGGCAAAACTCACTAACTTCAAGGCTCTTCAGGCATATCAGGAACTCGAAGCTCGTGTTGAAAAAGATAAAGCAGCCCGTGCAGCAGCAGATGAAGAGTAAATTTGATTATTATAACAAAATTTCTATCGATGAAACTGCCAGTACGAAAAAATACCGGCAGTTTTTCATTGACACGCCACATCTGAAACCATCGGCTGTATTATTTTACAGCCTCATTTTGTTTTTTTATAATTGTGCAAGCCAGACATCTTCTCAAAAACATCTGGTTTCAGAACCCGATCTCGATTCGGCTTCCTGTGTAATAGACACCAGATATCCTCGCTGGTTTTTCAATCCTCCAGTCGAAACAGTAACCGGTTATTATCATGATACGGTTTCTGCTGTAACCGATGCAAAAATAAGAATGACCGGCTATAAAAAAATGTTGGTATACGGAACATCCCGTTACTATGAAGATGGCAGATGGGATGATATGCAGGATAGTATCTCATTTTTATTTGATGAAAAAGACACTGCTCATCTTTCATCATTACAAACAATAGACTCCTTTTTTACTTGCTGTACAGGATATCTTCACCTTTACGGCAATAAACAAATTCAAGTAGATACTTCTCGTGTTTATCCTTGCAAATTCTCCAGCAATATTCAATTATCCAAAGAGCCACAACGCCTTTGTGCTGCCGGAGAATCACGTTTTGAATATTACAATCAATCAATATGCTGGATGCGTGCCGAAGAAGAAGCAGTAAAAGAACTTTGCAATCAAGCCCTTCATCGGTTTTCATCTTTAACCAGAAATAATAATTCAGAAGTTACTACTACGATACAGAAAAAATTCGAGTTGTTGGTTGAAAACATTCGAATTGATCAAAGAATATTCGATAATGAGCACCGTATCTGCAAGGTTTTCATTTCATGCCCTTCTTCTGATATTACGCCGTTATTTAGGGAGATAAATAATGAATAAGCAGGTTTTTTCAATAACATTCCTGATAATCTGGATCATTCTTTCGATGTGCGAAAAAATGGATAAACGTAACGAGCAAAAGACAGATCTCACAAAAAAGCAAAAGGATTTTGTTGAGAATGTAACCTATACGCCTTCCCATGTTAACGGAAATGTTGCATGGTCCGAAAATGACAGCAAGTGGAACCCGCTAAGTACGGATATGAATCTTGAGCAGGGTACTTTTGTTGAAACCGGAAAACATTCAGACACACGACTGGTTGGAAGCATAGGTGATGTTGTTATTATTTCAGAGCGGGCGAAGATTCAACTCATTACAAGTGAGCTTTTGAAGCGTAAAAGGAGTGCTTCACTTGCCGTGCGCGGTATCCAAATGCTGTATGGTATGGCAAAATTTGAGGTAAAGAAAAATATTGGACAATTCACTGTGGAAACCCCTTCCGTTAAGGTTAATGTTAAAGGAACTACATTTACTGTTAAAGTAGACAGTAGTACTGGTAAAACAGTTGTTGCTGTTATTGAAGGAGCTGTGGATGTAATCCCTTTCAATGACACATCAGAAGTTTATCAGCTTAGTCCCGGTGATGTCCTGCGAAATAATGTAGACGGAAATATCAATAAAGACACGATAACGGAAACAGATACTCTGATAACCGGTTCGGTATCTATCCCAAAAGATTCTGCTGTCACAGAATCTGTTAAAAACTCCAGGTCTCAAAAATATCCAAATGATAA
>JAAYEB010000033.1 GCA_012728995.1 Fibrobacter sp.
CTTTATTACCAAAGCGTTGAGGTTCATCAATAATAAGAATCGGACGAGCGCGTTTGATAATATCGATAGGCCGTTCGCTTTGAAGTGTATCCAGTTTCTGATAAATCTTTCTGGATTCACGGCTGGTGGTGGCAAAAGCCTGGTAATTCATGATAATTACTTCGATGTTTGAAGTATTTGCGAAGCTTTTGATATTAATCAGGTTGGATTTGTTCTTTGTATTATAGATGGAGAAACGGATTTTTTTGCCATAGATTTCCTGAAAATGGTCGGAAGTTATTTCCAGTGATTTATGAACCCCTTCACGAATCGCCACTGAAGGCACCATGATAATAAACTTGTTCCATCCGTAATGTTTGTTAAGTTCATACATTGTTTTGGTATATACATAGGTTTTACCTGTACCGGTTTCCATTTCGATTGTAAAATTCAGTCCGTCAAGCTTGTTACTTGCTTTAAGCCCCTGTTCTTTCTGAATCCTTTTAACATTGTTTAAAATTTCATCTTCAGTTAATTCAAGTTTTTTATTTGAGAATATTTCCTCGATTACATGTCCTGTTCCGGATGATCTTATTACATCGGGAGCATCATAACGCCCGACAATTTCTTTTCTGAACCCTTTGCTTTGCCCTTCAAAACAGCGGACTACCGCCATGGCGGCATCAGTCTGGTAGGGTTGTTGTTTGAATTTCAGTTTCATGTATTAACTTGTAAATTATGGATGGTTAATTATGAATGTAATTCAAAACCATCTGAATTTACTTCTCCTTTGCTTAAATTGTGAACTATGAATTATTTACTTTTCATTCACCATTCATAATTCACCATTATTTTTCAGTTTTTTTATAGTTTTATCAAAATCTGATTCAATTTTTTGATATTTATTGAACTCATCGTATTGTGCAAAGGCTTTCTGCTCGGCTGTTTTGTTTGAAACAGTACCCTTGCCGTCGAGGATTCTATACTCATTAAATTCAAGGAATTTATTGACAGAATCCGCCAGTCCCTGCATGGTTAATGTTGTGCGTTTTTCTATGAGTCTTTCGATATAATCAAAATAACCGGATACTGCACGTTCCAGTTTTTTGATTTCCTCTTCACCCAGATAGTTTTTGGCAATACACGTATCGGATTTCAGTATTCTGCCGTAAGGTGCATTTTTCCAGGTTTTCAGGCCCATAAAGGGCTTATCTTTATCTGCAGTTGCGTGGATAATTTCTGCTGCAGTTTTTCCGGTGACAGCAAAGTGGAATTTGTTTTGCACCATGGCGTAAAAATTCCTGGTAATATCCGCTTCAGGGTTATAATCGATGCTGCATTCTGCAAAAATATCAGTAATTTGCTGATAGATCCGCCGTTCGCTGGTTCTGATGGAACGGACACGCTCCAGGAGCTCCCGGAAATAATCTTTCCCGAAAAACCGGCCGTTTTTAAGCCGATCATCATCCATGGCAAAGCCTTTGATGATGTATTCACGCAAGACCTTTGTAGCCCAAATGCGAAATTGAGTAGCATGCCAGGAGTTTACCCGATAACCTACTGAAATAATCGCATCCAGATTGTAGCAGTTCAGTTCTCTGGTAACTTCCCGGTTTCCTTCGGTTTGAACTATTGGGAATTTCCCAATAGTTGCCGCTTCTTCCAGTTCACCGGTCTTGTAGATCTTTTTCAGGTGCTCATTTATGGTTGAAACATCTACTCCAAAGAGTTCTGCCATTCTTTTTTGGGTAAGCCAGACTGTTTCGTTATGTAAGATTATTTCAACTTTCACATCCCCATTTGGGGCAGTATAAAGTAAAAATTCTGTCAGTTCATCTTTATTTAATTGTGAATTTTGAGTAGTTAATAGTGAATTTTTCTTCTTCATGATTTTACCATCTCTTTTGAAGTAAGGATTATTGAAGAAAGTAATTTTTGAATTTCATTTAAATCTGTCTCTATTGAGTCGTACATGTTTTTTTCCAGATAACCTGATTGATATAATAGTTCCATCCAATACATGGTTTCATTTGCTTCTTTTTGGGCAATTGCCATTTTATGAATAAAATCCGCCTTACTTTCTGCATGTTCAGCTTCACTAACCATCGCCCCAATTGAAGTCGGCGCTTTTAAGGATCTGTTTTGACAGGACAAACTCTTTCTTATTCTGCAAAAACTGAAACATCTTCACCATCCTCAAAGCGAATGCAAAGCTCTTATTCTTAATAACATTCTCACCCATAATTCCTCACTCCTCATCCCCCATTCATAATCTCCCATTCACAATTCATAATTCATCATTCATAATTAAATAACCATTACCTTTGTTTCCGGTGAAAGCCTTTTAAATCGTTCTTCCACATTTATACGGTCTTTGTCATCTTTAAAGCTGGCATCTTTGAAAACTACTTTCAACGGCTGGAGATCTGCTATGGTATCCACGATCTTGAAATCGATATCATTATCAAAGCAGGCAACCAGTGAATTTGTCTGGACAATAAATACGGTATTTCCGGATATTTGCTTTGTTTCGATTGGCAGGGTCAGTTCCAGACCAAGATCGAGAATCACCTGAGTGAGCAGGTCTTCTGGTGTGCGGTCTTCTTTGATGTTACTTTCGAGAAAAGACAACTGGTCTTGTTTGAGTTCGCTGGGGTGGTAGAAAACATCTTTCATGTTGGTGGTGTCGGTTTTGTAGACACGGAAGCCGATATCTAATTGTGAATTATGAATTGTGAATGATGAATTATTATGACCATCGAAAATGGTTGGATTTTCTTTTGCTTTTTCATTCACCATTGATAATTTATCATTCATAATTCGCGCGCCAGCACGGCGGATACGTTCTTTGCCGATATCGGCAATTGTCTTATAACCGGCTTTGAAGGCTTCGCTGTTTTCGTCTGTTTTTTCGTGAAGTTGGACCATAATAAATTTACGGTTGCCGCCATCTTCTGCGTTGAGCTGCATTACTGCGTGGGCTGTGGTAGCTGAGCCGGAGAAGAAGTCGAGGATGATGTCATTGGGATTAGTAGATATTAATAACATTTGCCTTATTAAATTAACAGGCTTTGGAGTATCAAATGGTGCTTTTGAATTAAATAACGATTTTAGTTCTTTATTCGCTGCATCATTGTGACCTACCTCTTGAAATGTCCACCATGTATTTGGAACTCTTCCTTGTTGGACTTCATTAAGGTATCGTTTTAATTGAGGTGCACCCATACCATCTTTTCCAAAAAAAACTCGGTTTTCTGAAAGCCAAATCTTCATTGTTTCTCTACTTGCACGCCAACAACTACCTTTAGGTGGATAATATTCATGCCCTGTGTTTGGATTAACAATTGGATAAACACCAGATTCTGAAAAAGAACGAACTAATAAATTATCTGAACGCCAAAGTCCCTTACCATCACCACTATCATTTTTGTATGGTTTATTTTGTTCTTCTGTTCTAGGCAAAAGTATTCTATTAAAATTAGTGCTTTTCTGATAAACGGTTATGTGATCATGTAGATTTGAAAAACCTTTTGCATCATTCGTAGCTGCATATTTTTTCTGCCAGACAACATTTGCTAAGAAATTATCCTCACCAAATATCTCATCACATATCTTCCTCAAATTGTGCACTTCATTATCATCAATACTGATAAAAATAACTCCGTCATCTTTAAGAAGATCCCTCGCTACAAGCAGCCGTTCGTACATCATGCTCAGCCAATCGGAGTGATAGCGCCCATTGGTATCAGTATTGCGAAAGAGCTTTCCGCCTTCTTCGTCGGTGGTTCCCAGCTCTTCTTCGTATTCATCTTTACTCTTGCCAAAATTATCTTTATAGATAAAATCATTCCCTGTATTATAAGGCGGGTCTATGTAGATCATCTTTATCCTGCCAAGATAACTCTCCTGCAAAATTTTCAGTACTTCAAAATTATCGCCTTCGATATACAGGTTTTCGGTGGTGTCAAAATTTACACTCTCTTCCCTGCAGGGACGCAGTGTTTTTGTTACCGGAGTGTTTGCTTTTAGCAAAGAAGCTTTTTTTCCTGGCCAGTCCAGCCGGTAGCGTTCGTTATCGTCTTCAACCAGTTCTTTCGATAATACCTGTCTTAACAGATCAAAGTCTACCGCTTTTTTCACAGCTCCATTTTCATCCCTTGTTTCTGTAATCACATTTGGAAACAACTTTGCAATGCACTCAATATTCTCCTGCGTTCTGTCGGGTGTCCGCATTTTCAATTGTCTGAACCGTGATTGTTCCTGATTAGCTTGATTACTTGATTTTTTACTCATTTATTGAATCCTTACCTTGATTTTCCTGTTTAGTTTGATTACTTGATTTCTTACTTATTCAGATGTCTTAACCTTGATTTTCTTGATTTTCTTGATTACTTGATTTTTATTTATAATCATGATTCATACATCTTCTCATGATTCAAGATTTTATTGTTATGTACGCGTTTATGCTTCAGACTTTTGGAGCCGAAGTTTATCAATAACCCGATTTCCAGATTATATGCTTCCAGGTAATTCATTGCCTGACCCAGATGAACATCTTCGAGGTTGATAACCGCCTTTATTTCCATCATTATTTTTTTTCTCCACAAAGAAATCTACTCGTCTGGTACCAATATCATAACCTTTGTATTATAATTTCATTTCATGCTCACGACTGTATTCTATCCCCTGCATGTTCATTTCGATAGCCAAAGCCCTCTGATAGATTACTTCCTGGAAACCATTGCCAAGGTGCTTATGTACTTCCATTGGACAACCAATGATTTTACAGGTTAAATCCTCATGTTGCATATAAGCCTGCCGTTTCTGTCGAGCTATAGTAAGTGACAAAAATAATTTCATTATCTGTAATCAAGAAATCCTCTAATCCTTCGGAATCATGGTTCAGACAGTTTTCCCAGTTGCTGTTTTTTCTCGAGTAATATTTTATTCATATCAACCTTTCGGTTGAACTGTTTTTCTTTTTTCATTTTTCTTTCCAGCACCCTGATTTCGTTTTCGAGCTGCTTTCTGGCAGCATCATTTGCTACAAGATCTGTAAAATTTTTCTTATTATCAACAGCTCCAATAAATGCTTTTACCAGTTTCTGATACACCTTTTGCAGGTCAATACCGGTAAAATCAAAGGTTATTGGTTCATCCCACTCGGAAAAATAATAGTTTTGCGCCTTATATCCCTCTTTTAACGTGATTCCCCACGCAACCGATTCCCTGAATACAAACTTGTAGAGAATCTGATACGGAATCGTCTTGTCTATTATTTTTAATGCTTTTACGGGTATTTCCTGTGTTTTCAGTTCCAGTTTAAATATCTGGATCTCCGTTACCTTATCTGTTTTGGCTATGCCGATAGTATCTTCAGCAAGTTTATATTTCCAGGTAATGCGCTGTATTTTCCCAAAAAATTCCTTTTTAGTTCGTGAATTCAGGTTTGCGTGCTCATAAAATTTGCCTTTTGCAACAAAAATATCTACATACGCACATGCCGGCAAACATAATCCCTCACTCATAATCCCTCACTCATAATCCCTCACTCATAATCCCTCACTCATAATCCCTCACTCATAATCCCTCACTCACCATTCACCATTCATAATTAAAAATCCTATTTAACCACAATAAAAGTCAGCAGTTCAAAATCTTTCAGTCCCTTTATTGAATTTGCTGTTGCGGTAGTTCCGCCTGGTGAAAAAAGGCTGTCGACATCTCTATCATTTTTGACTGAAATAATAGACTCAATTGCCTTATTGAGTAAAGAGGAATACTTTTCCATATTTTTACCATCATTAGTTTCATCATTGAATTTTTGGTATACATCTCTAACAGGTTCCGGATATTCTTTTGAGATAAGCCTCAGGATATCCAGTGTTTCTTTTACATTAAGGTGATTTGATGCAATTTGGCCATTATCCTTGATATACACCAGATAGAATGGATGTAACTGGTTTGTATTATTGATATTTACTTCGTTGTTAATATTTTTCAGTACGTAAATAACACCTTCATCGATTCCTTTTTCGGGATCTTTTTTACAGACCGTATGCATCCCATTTGCAACGCCATCAAAGGTGCCGTTTTTCTCGATATAACTGACCAGATCCATACGGAAATCATTTAATCCCAGATCTGTAATGGAAACCCCTGTTCCCATGTCTTCAATATCAACAACTTCCTCCTGCAGTTTTTCGAGCTGTTTTTTTCTGAAAAGCAAATCGGTTGATTTATTTGTAAGAACATTGTCTTCACCGGTTGCAGTAACATCAACCATAAACATTTTGCTTTCAACCCGGTTTTTCAGGTTTATATAGTCATCAAGTGAGAGCTGCGGCCAGAAATTGATAAGTTGAATAACTTTATTAGTTGAACCGATACGGTCGATACGCCCAAAACGCTGGATAATTTTAACCGGATTCCAGTGTATGTCGTAATTTATCAGGGTATCGCAATCCTGAAGATTCTGTCCTTCAGAAATACAGTCTGTTGCAATAAGCAGATCGATTTCTGGCGCTTCTTTGTTTTTTCGTTCTTTTGACCTGGGCGAGAAATTAATAAGCAGATTATTAAATCCTGAATTGATATCGAGTGTTGATGCGTTCTTGTCGGTACCAACAATTTTTGCTGTATTCAGGCCAAAATTCTTTTTCATGTATTCGGCTATATTTGCGTATAAATAATGTACTGTATCGGCAAAGGCACTGAAAACAAGTATTTTTTTGTTTCCCGGGTTTATCGGGTTGCTCAATTTATTCTGTATGACTTTTTTTAAATCGTTAAGTTTTTCATCATGCTCCGGGGTTACACGCTGCATCTCCTCAAGCAATTGTGCGGCTATATAGTAATCAGCCTGTAAATCTTCTTTCCAGCCGGTAGTATTCATATCTGCCAGATTGATTTTCACCTTATCACCAATACTGAATTCATCGCTGAGCCAGTCGTCGCTGTCGGCATCCAGGTCGATTTCATCTAACTGTGTTGCAGTTGTGAATGAAGCGTCACCGTTTTTTTCGAACTCTTCTATGGCAAATATTGTGCTTTCAATTTGTTTGATAAATTTATTGAGTGTTAAACGGAATGAATCAACCGAACTCTCAAGCCGTTTCAACAGATTCACACGCATAAGTGTCTGAAGGTTTTTTTCACGGTGCGATTGCTTGAAACTTGCGTTTTCTTTCAGCTTTGTATCGTATACATCACTATAGAACTCTTTTTTGCTGTCGAGAATATATTCAAATGGTGAATAAATTGACATGTTCAAACGTGAAAGTTCTCTGTATAAATCTGAGATCCCGATAAAATCCGGTAATTTTGTAATATTTGCATGGTGTGTTATTGGTTTCAGGCGGTTTGGGAACTTGCCGATTTTGCTGGAATCGTAATACTTTTCTATATGCTTTCTGCTTCGGGCAATTGTTATGCTGTCCAACAGTTTAAAAAAATCGAAATTTGTATTTAGCCTGTTCAGAAGCTGCTGGCTCGTTCTTTCTTCCAGAGGGAGTTTTGTCCATTCGTTAAATACTTTCTGGGCATTTTTCAGTATATTGTCAATGGATTTCCCGGCAGTTATCCTTTCGTCGATTTCACCGGTATGGCCCTCAAAAGCGAGCGCGAGCTGATTTTTCAGGTCGGTAAACCTGTTATTGACAGGTGTTGCAGAGAGCATAAGTACACTGGTTTTAACCCCGGATTTGATAACATCGTTCATCAGTTTTTGATATCTTGTTATACGGTTTTTACGGGGATCATTATTTCTGAAATTATGGGATTCATCTATAACAACCAGGTCGTAATTGCCCCAGTTTATACGGCTTAAATCGATACCGTTTGTTTCACCATTTTCCCTTAAGAGATCGGAATGGTAGAGCACATCGTAATTGAGGCGGTCTTTTATCAGAGAGTTGTCATCATAATTATTTAAAAATGTCAGCCAGTTTTCACCGAGTTTTTTTGGACAGAGTACCAGTACAGCCCTGTTACGTTCCTGGTAATACTTTATTACGCCCAATGCAGTGAATGTTTTCCCAAGCCCGACACTATCGGCCAGGATACAGCCGTTATATCTTTGAAGTTTATTTATGATCCCAAGCACGGCATCACGCTGGAAATCATAAAGTTTATTCCAGATTACAGATTCCTTAAATCCGGTTTTCTCATTTGCCAGTTCATCTTCAGATATATCCTCAAGAAATTCATTGAAAATGTTGTAAAGTGTCAGATAATAGATAAATTCGGGTGAATTTTCCTTGTACAGGTTGGTTATGTAATCCGCCACCTCATCAGTAATATCTTTCAGGATATTTTCATCATCCCATATTTCATTAAAGTTTTGTATGTATTGTCTGGTGGTTTCGAAATCATCTGTTTTTATTATCTGGTGTAATATGGAATTATTTTTTTCATAACCAAAGCCTGCGCTGCTGAATTCATTAATTCCCATATAGACGAAGCTGCTGACTTTATTTACAAGAGTAACATGGGGCTGAATATATTTGTTGCCTTTGTTTGTTTTAAAGGAGACTTTTTTTTCGATCCATTTTTTACACTCTTTTGCGATTGCTTTTCCTTTAAGTTCATTTTTAAGAGCGATCTCAAATTCTGTTCCGCTGATTGATTTTTGTCGCAAACAGGAATTGATTTGGAACTGTTTTTGTTCCCTGCTTTTCTTGTCTATTTCCATGAAAGTAGGATCTGTAAAGATAAAATTCAACTTGTCTATACTTTTTAATTCTTTTTTAAGTGCATGAAATCCGTAAATAGAAAAAATACTTGCAGCTACCTGTAGTTTAATTTCCCTGCAGATATTTTTCTTCAGATCATCGCCTACTTTATCAGTTTTGTTATTGAAGACTTGTATCATTGTAAAGGTTCCAGTTTGCAGCTTATGATTTTTTATTTAGAATTTATATTATATGTCTGGTTTGGTTGTTGCCGGGAAAATGTTCATGATGCAATCGTATATTTTATGTGTTGTTCTACAGAACTTTTTCACATTCATCACTAACTTCACATTCACTGCATTTTGGATTATTTGGTTTACACCATTTTCTTCCAATTTCCCAACATGAAAAATCTATAATTCCCGGAAATTCAGGATATAACTCTCTAGCTTTATAAATTACCATTTCAATACCAGCATTTTTTGGTATAAAACCCATTCTTTCCATTACACGTTTTATATGTACATCTGGTGAAATATCGATAGAATAATAATCTGAAAATGGTATTTTGAATTGTCGTGCTAATGTGTTAGCTGCCATTGTTGCTATTTTAACTCCACAACCTTTAAACTCCAGGAATTTATAAACAACATGCGAACTGCTCGGTTTATTTTTCCATATTTCAGATGCATCGCCATTATACATCCTTTTTATATCTTGTATTCCGCAGTAAAAAATTTCAGCCATGGTATCATTAAATCTATGTAATTTTTTTTCATTAAATATTTTTTTATAATCAGCAAGTGAATATTCGGAAAGATCATTAATCTCAAATGTTTTTAAATGTCCTTTTATAGTTACAGGTATTATCGAAGCTCGTTCGGCTTTTATTTGCCTATCCATTAAACAGGCAAGAACAAATGCATGTGGATAATTTTCCAAATCATTTAAAAAAGAATTTGCATAAGGATCGTCAACGAAATGAACAGACTGTCCATCTGTATTTTCAAAACGTTCTTTTGCAATTTTTACAATTTTGTATTCTTTCAAAATTACCTCCTTTGTAATAGTGTACTATAAAAGCTCTCTATTATTAATAGTCGCGCTGTTGGAATAATAAAAAAGGTGCATATCCTGGTTTTTTGTTTTAAAAATGTTTTTTTTAATCTGATTTTTATTGGTGAGGATTCCTGTTTTTTTAACCGGATCAGCAGTTTTTGATGTGGATTGGAGAGTGAGAATAATGGTGTTCATGGCAAAATGTAATCGAGAAAAGGAAAACTGTTAACTTATTTAAATTAGTATTGAAATGAAATATATGCAAAAAAAAGTGTCTGAATCACCGATTTGCACTGATTATGGGATTTCACTGAAAGACAGGGATGATTACAAACCATCAATATTTAGCAGTGTAATTCGTGTAATCTTCCCAATCCGTGATTCAGATAATGTTTTCAGATGAAAGAATATGGCTTTGGCGTCGAGCCACTAGTCGAGCCGCTATATGTTTTTAGATGATTTTCATGTTCGCAGAGCGCACACGACCCCCGCGGTAGTTCATTTTCAGCACTGTAGCTTTCGGTTTGGGGGCGTGTGGTAACCTGTGAATAATTACGATTTACAAGAAAACCGGAAAAAATAAATCAGATAGTAATCAATCATGGTTTTAATCACCCATATCAGGTAAATCAGCGGTTCGGACATTTTCCTGTTGTTATTTATAATTTTCTTAATCGATATCCACTTCAGTGGATTAAGAAATACTGGTTCTCCGCGGCCTTTATGTTGAGCAGCACCTGCACCAAAGGAAAGCAGC
>JAAYEB010000285.1 GCA_012728995.1 Fibrobacter sp.
CACAATGGGTTTATGAAAAAGGCGGATGGTTTACATGCGATTCATCCGTGATACTCGGTGCCGAGATGGCCAGAATTGAACAACTGGACATTGGAGACAAGATGTATTCAGAGCATTTCGGGAAAGAATTTACTGTATCCGGCATTCTTGAAAGAAATTACAGCCAGGATGACGGTACTTTTTTTATTCCGCTTAAAACAGCACAGAGTCTTGTTAACAGTGAAGGTAAACTCTCTGCAATCGCACTGAAGCTCAAAGATATTTCAACAATTGACGAAAGCAAAATCCAGCTCAGGGCAATGATGCCTGGAGATTATTATGTTCTTGGATCAAAAGAGCTCAGTGATGGAATTTTACAGTTTTTCAGTTCTACCAGAGTCATAATGCTTGTTATGGTAATAGTTGCATTTCTGATCAGCGGTTTTGGAATTGTAAACACAATGTTAATGGCTGTTCTGGAACGAAGAAAGGAAATCGCTTATCTTAAATGTATAGGCGCAGGCGGCAATGATCTGTTAAAACTCATCTCATTGGAGTCCATTTCGATATGTATTTCAGGCAGTGCTGCGGGAACAATTCTTGGCTCCATTCTCAGCCCGGTTTTCGGTAATATCATGCGTGGTTTTCTTGTCGCATATATTCCGACCGGCAATATAGCTCAACCCAACCTGGTAATAGCACTAACAGCATTTACAGGATGCACAATTATCGGTTTCGTCTGCTCACTTTACCCATCACTGAGAGCATCACAGATTATTCCAATGGAGGTTTTAAGAAATGACTGATAAAGCAGCTATCATACTGGATAAAGTTTGTAAATACTACCATCGCGGTTCAGAAACTGTCCATGCTGTTCAGAATGTATCCCTGACCATAAATAATGGTGAATATGTTGCAATAGTAGGACATTCCGGTTCCGGGAAAACTACACTTTTAAACCTTATGGGATGCCTTGACCGTCCCAGCAAAGGCGATGTCAGCATTACCGGAAATCGGACTGCGAATCGCAGTGAGAAAGAGCTTACTGAAATACGAAAAAATTCCATTGGTTTTATTTTTCAGCAGTTCTTTCTTATTCCAACGTTAACAGTCCTTCAGAATGTCCAACTGCCTGCTCTTTTTGCAAAAAATCCGCAAGACAAAAAAGCTGCAGACTATCTTCAAATGGTTGGACTCGGAAAGAGACTTAAACATCTTCCGTCACAACTAAGCGGCGGAGAGATGCAGCGGGTTGCCATTGCAAGGAGCCTTATAAATGACCCTCCCATTCTACTTGCAGACGAACCAACAGGTAATCTCGATTCCCATAATGCCGAAACCATTATGAATCTTTTTGAAAAACTTAACAATCAGGGTAAAACAATTGTGGTTGTTACCCACAACCGGGATCTGGTTAAACGATGTTCAAGGGCAGTTCATATTGAAGATGGTAATATTAAAGAAAACTAAATTAGCAATACTCTTTGTTTATACCATTCATACCTGTGTGAATGCATTGTGGAATTTTAATCTGGAAACAGATCTACGTTATCTGTTTTCCGATTTCGAAACCCATGAGGGCGGTATATATTCACTTGGAGGATCTGTAAGAAAAACTTTCAGTGATAATTCAGGAGACAGGCTGACATTATTCACTCTTTTTGAAGCAGAAGATAATTTCAGGGATTTCATGATCCACGAACTATACATGCTTTACAAAGGACCAATGGGAATATGGAAGATAACAGGCGGCCGCTTTGGCCTTCCATACGGTCTTCTCAGCTCATTCAGCACATCAAGACTTTTGTATAATTCTGCAATTCCTTATACTCTGGGCTTTGATGTCGATAATGGCATCATGTTATCAGGATTATTTGGCATGCTTGATTATGGAGTTGCACTCACACAGGGATATGGACCACATCATACATCCAAATTCCCGGGCCATGGTTTACTTACTACCAGACTGGGAATAGTCTTTGGTGATGCATTGGAGTATTCTGTTGGTTTATCTGCAATTGCCGGTAAAACCCAATCGACTCACCATGAAGGTGAAATCGATACTAAGTATATTGGTGGTATTGATGCCACCGCCTTACTTGGGCAAACAGCAATCAGGTTGGAATTCAGCAGTGGACAAATAGACAGAGGACTTTTTGCATCAGCATTTGCCTCTGTCGATTATGCCCTTATTTCAAAACTGGATATTACTGCTGCAATCAACTTATCAATCCGAAACCAGATCAAATCCGATTCCTGGTTTATCGGGTTCTCTTTCAGACCGGGATGGTTTACTTTACGTGGAGGTTACACATATGAATATTTTAACAAACCGTATCACAGGTTTTCGTTTCAGCTTTATCATCTGTTCTCTTATTCTCTTTAGCTCAGGTACAGCGTGGGCACAGGAGGTTTACTTGTGTATCTGGAGAAATCCAGAACGCACCATGAGAAGAATTTTCCCTGAAGCGTCAGATTATCGAACGGTTACAAAAACCATTTCTTCAAAACAAAGGGAAATAATTGAATCCAGACTGGGTTTTCAACTACTTCCTGGCCAGCGCGAACAATTCCAGTATTTTTCAATGACCGGAAAATATGGTAAACAAATCGGTACTATTATTGCTGCTTCTCAAAAAGGAGAATATGGCGCAATTGAGTTTGTATTTGGTCTGGATACAAATTTAATTATCAAGGGTATCTACATACAAAGATCAAGAGAACGGGATCAGAGTTTCAAGAAAAGAGAGTTTCTGGATTCCTTTGTTGGCCGAAATATCAAAGATGTTTCGTCTTTTAATGAACTTTACAAAGGTGTAAAATCGACTGGTACAGATGCTGTTATTCAGGGATTGGATAAAGAATGTATAACTTACAAAGAAATTGTTTTATCAAACAATACAGCAAAATAATTGCTGATTATAATCCCAAACAGGATACAACTGGTTGATTTTGTATGCAATGACATGAATACTTTATAATAATTTTAGGACCAGCGTAACACCTGTGATCCCCTAATAGTTTTGAGGAATTATACTTCATGTTCCGAAGCGGCAGATAACAGAAACTATTTTAACTGTTACCTGCCATTAAAATCAACCGGCGAGCTTCTTTACTCAATCACACAGGGCAAGAATCGAACTGATTGAAATATTTCTATCTGGCAAACTATTTTGCATCATTTCTCCACACAGATAAAAAAAGCCACATAAGGTTTAACCCAATAAGACTGTGAGCATATAATAAAAGGAGAAATGATGAGTTCACTTCAGAAAAAAACAAAAATAATTGCTACTATCGGACCAGTCAGCAACACTCCTGCAGTTATCGAAACTTTGCTTCTTCAGGGAGTTGATGTATTCAGGCTAAATTTTTCTCACGGGAGTCATGAATTTCATAATGAAGCGATAGAAACAATTAAGGAACAATGTAAAATTACGAACAGAACAGCTGGTATACTTGCTGACCTTCAGGGACCAAAACTCAGGGTTCGAAGATCAGTTGATGACCTTACAGTTCCTGTACATACAGGTTCAACCGTTACCATTACAAACCGTGATATATTATCAACAGACACTATTATCTCAATAGATTATCCCAACCTGGCCTTGCGGATTAAAAGCGGCCAGTTGATTATGATTAATGATGGTGCAATTCGTCTTGAAGTAGACAGTATAGATTCTTCGGGAGATATTCACTGTACGGTTCTTTCTGGTGGAACCTATTCATCACACAAGGGTGTAAATATCCCTGATGTTTACCTTGGAATAGCACCACTTACCGAAAAAGATTACGATGACCTCTCTTTTATTCTGGAAAAAGATATACAGTTTATTGCAATGTCTTTTGTAAGAACAGGAAAAGATCTTGAAATATTGAAAAATATTATTCGTGAAAAGAGGAAAAATATTAAGGTAATTGCCAAAATTGAAAAGCCTGAAGCAGCACGGGCAATTGATGAAATCCTCGAAGGATGCGATGGGATTATGATAGCAAGGGGAGATCTTGGAGTAGAGACTTCACCCTGGCAGGTGCCAATACTTCAAAAAGATCTTGTTGAAAAAGCAAATCAAAATGCCAAACTTGTTATAGTTGCAACCCAGATGCTTGAATCAATGATCCATAATCCATTACCGACAAGAGCTGAATCTTCAGATATTGCAAATGCCATAATTGATGGAACTGATGCCATAATGCTCTCGGGAGAAACTGCTGTTGGTTCATTTCCTGCTCAGGCTGTAGACATAATGAAAAAAATTTCATCCGTTACGGAATCAAGTCATTACCTATTAAAAGATATTGTAAACCTGTCGAGTAAAAACTATCCACCCTTTTCAATTTGTGAGGCAGCCGTGCTGGCCAGCCGCGATTTGGGTAATATACCAATATGTGTTCTTACGATTTCGGGTGAAACAGCCTTTTATCTTGCCAAACTACGAAGCAAGGCTTCACTTTTTGCCTTTTCACCTGATATTCAGATTATAAAAATGCTGTCACTTGCCTGGAACACTGCCGCTTTTTTGCTCCCTTTCGAAAACAATATCAGTGTACTTCATTCAAAAGCAGAAAAAATTCTGGAAGATGAGGGTTTGGTTAAAAAAGGTGAAATGATAGCTATAATAAGCGGAACAATTCCTGTCCAGGGAGCAACCGATTCTCTTCGTATCAAAAAAGCAGGTTACCAGGAATAGATTATCAGACACAGACAACTGATCAGGTGTGTTTTTTGCATGAATAGCTGAATAATATAGTGGTCAACAAGATCAAAGGGAGAGAATATTTGTGGATAATGAGGAATCGGTGATTCTCCTTGTTGAAGATAATGAAAGCCATGCTTTATTAGCCAGAAGAGGACTTTCTCAATATAAGAAGCCTGTTAAAATAATTCATGTGATAAATGGGGAAGCTGCTCTGGATTACCTGTTCAGACGTGGAAGTTATTCTGACCCAATAACAAGTCCACGGCCAAGGCTTATTTTGCTTGATCTTCGCTTACCCAGAATTGACGGTCTGGATGTACTTAAAGAAGTTAAAGAAGATGAAGATCTCAGATCAATACCGGTTGTAATTCTAACAAGTTCCATGGCAGAACCTGATATAATCCGGTCATACTATTTCAATGCAAATAGCTATTTGGTTAAACCACTGGATTTTAATGATTTCAGGCAGGAAATGATTGATCTGGCAAACTACTGGCTTGACTGGAATATCAATCCTCTCTGAACAGATCCATGAGAGTGCATATTGTAACATAAAATCTATCGTATAAGGTGTTTAATGATGATTCACCGGCCCGCAACGGGTTTGGCAACCCTGCTTTGGATAGTTCCTCCATTGGTTTTTCTGTTTCTGTTTAGTGGGATTTACTGGATGTGGAGAGAAACCAGAAATTTATCTTTTCAATATATTCGTAATGAAAGCGAAAACACTGCAGAAATTATTTTACTGCAATTATCAGATTTCCTTTACGAACGCAATAAAGACCTGTCTCATCTGGCTTCACTTTGGGAAGACGTTTCGCCAAAAAGCCGAAGTGAAAAGTTTTTAAGGGATGCAACAGGGATTATTTCACGGGAAAAGACCTTTTATGCAATCACCTATATTGACTCAAGTGGAAATATTGTATTAAGATCCTCTTTACAGACCAATGACAGCGCGGTACCTCTTACAGATCTCGATCTCAAACCATATCTCGATTCCTTAAAAATCTATCGTGATGCATCCATAACTTCGCATGTGTTTCTTTCATCTCAGGGTGATTCACTTATCGCTCTCCTGAAACCGGTTTTCGAAAAACAAAATGATTCTTCTGTATTTTCCGGTGCCGTTACCGGCACCCTTATTCTGAATCGTTTATTGCCGATGGTAATCTCCAGCAAGGTTCAACAAAATAATAACATAGTTCTTTATGTAAATGGTACTATGATTTTTAACTCACGGAGTTCATCTGACACATCTTCAAACCGTTTTTCACAAGAGAATGCTTCTGGTTCTCTTAAATCATGGGGACGGATCTGGAAAGTAAGTGTATCTCCACACGAAGAAGGACTTTTAAAACAGCTTCTCGATCAAAATAATCAACGTTTCTTTATCAACATGATAGCCTCAGCAGTTGTGACTATTTTTATCGGTTTAATCATACAGCTTTTATACAGATCCCGCTTTATCCGTATGCGGCTGGAAAAATCGGAACAAAGATATCGGCGTCTGGCAGAAAATTCACCAGACATGATCTTCCGTATGTCTTTACCTGAAGGCAGATATGAATACGTTAGTCCTGCAGCAGAAATGCTAACCGGATATTCACCAGTCAACTTTTATAAGGATTCTCTGTTACTGACAAAAATTGTTGATCCATACCAGAGAGAAAATTTTCAAAAAAAGTGGGAAGAACTTTTCAAGGGAATAATCTCAAATAAATTTGAATACCGAATAATCCACAAAAATGGTAGTCACCGATGGCTACATCAAAGAAATGTAGTAATTTTCAGTAAAGAAGAAACTCCGATTGCCCTTGAGGGTATAATTAATGACACTACAACTGAAAAAAATGCCATACTGGAAAGAGATAAACTGATTAAAGAACTGGAGATCAAGAATGATGATCTCGAACGTTTTACATATACCATCTCACACGAACTTAAAACTCCTTTAATCACGATTAAAGGTTTTTTGGGATACCTGGAAGAAGAAGCTACAAAAGGTGATATCTCTCAACTCCATCAGGATGTACTCCGTATTATAAAAGCAACCGAAACCATGCAACGCCTTTTAAATGCCCTTATTGATTTAACACGAATTGGCAGGATAACTCAAAAACCTGAACCTGTTGACATACATTCTATCATAACTTCAGTTATCAAATCCTACAGCAAACAGATAAAAAGGCAGAATGTATCTGTCGAAATCGTTTCTCAATTACCAAATGTTATGGGTTACAGGGAAGAGCTTTTTGAACTGTTTCACAATCTGATTGGAAACTCCCTGAAATTCATGGGTGATCAATCAGAACCACATATTAAAATAGGTACATATTTATCTGATAACGAAACAATATTCTATGTACAGGATAACGGAATTGGAATAGATCCAAGATATCAGGAACGAATTTTTGGCCTTTTTGATAAACTCCAGATAAATACCGAAGGCACTGGTGCAGGACTGGCCATCGTTAAAAGAATTATTTTTCATCATAATGGCTGGATCAAAGCCGAATCAAAAGGTATAGGCAAAGGAACTTTGGTCAGTTTTAAGCTGCTTCTGACATAAACAATCATTAACAGTTTCAAGCCTTCTTTAACCCTGATTAAATTAACTCGAAATACAATAAAAAAAACAGGCGGGTTTCTATTTAATGGAAAATTCTTGATAACTTTAATATAATATGGTAAAATACAAATTCTTTATTATCTGGATTGTAAAAGGAATTTACCATGGATGTTTCTTACATTAACCCATTCATCATATCCACTATCGAAACCTTTCAAAAAATGCTTAATTGCGAAGTTAAACCTGGAAAAGTGGTCCTAAAAAACAATGACAAGCATAGCTATGATGTTTCAGGGATTATTGGACTTTCAGGTGAAGCACAAGGTTCTATTTGCCTTAGTTTTCCAAAACTGATAGCCCTAAAAGTTGTATCGAAATTAACTGGCATTGAGATCAAAATCGTAGGCCCGGATCTTTCAGATGCAATTGGAGAATTAGCCAATATAATTGCAGGTAATGCAAAACAGCACCTTACACAGTTTAACCTTTCCATCTCATTACCTAAAGTAATCATGGGAGCAGACCATAAAATTGCATCACAACGAGGCGTACCTACAATAGTAGTTCCATTTATCTGCCCGCTGGGAGATTTTATCATGGAGGTATCACTTAAAACACCTGAAGTTAAAAAAAAGGGGAAATAATAATACCTGAATCAAACACTTTTTTCGTGAACTTCAGGGATACATTAATTGTTCACTATTACAATTTCTGTAAGGTCAATTATAAATAGCGGGATATAGTAAAGGCAGACTCTGACAAATACTCAAAACCAGGCTTATTGTAAACTAAAACCATTACAGTCAAAATAATGATGCCACAGAAACTTTTTCTACCCCAGATTCTGCTTCAGCAAACTTTATTTAATCGTCTATATAATAAAAATTATAAAACACACAACCACGATACATCTTGTGGATGTGTGTTTTCAAAAGTTTAATTACCAAACAAATCCTGTTGGTATTCTTGTAGATTTGGGGACACAGATTATACCATCTTTAATGATTACACCATTACGTTCCCCGTCTCTTATATTATCCTTGTTAATGAGTTGTACATTATCCCCGATTCTTACGTCTTTATCAATTATTGCATTCTGGACAACACAGTTTCGTCCGATTCCCAGTTCAAAGCCTGAATTAGAGCTTTCATCGTAGAAATCAGCACCCATAAAGATTACATTTGAAAGTCTTGTCCCGCTTCTGATAACAGAGCGAAGTCCTACAACACTATCTGCAATTGAAGCATCTTCAATTATTGAACCTTCACATATTATTGATGAATTAATTACAGAACCTGAAATTTTGGCAGCAGGAAGAAAACGAGCCCTTGTAAAGATAGGTTTTTCCTGATCATAAAAATTAAATGGTGGTTGTGGTTTTGTCAGATCAATATGAGCATTAAAGAAAGCCCTTATTGTCCCGATATCTTCCCAATATCCTGTAAACGGGTAAGCAAATACACGATAATCGTTAATAGCAGCAGGGATAATCTGTTTCCCGAAATCATCATAATCATATTTTTCAAGCAGATCAAATAAAACTTTCTTATTAAATATATAAATGCCCATTGACCCGACATGGCTTTTGGAACTACCGGCACCGGCAAATTGCTCTTTTAACCGCAATTCCTCGGGTATTTCAAATTCTTTTACTATAATATCCTCTTTTGGTTTCTCAACAAAATCAACTACCCGAAAATCCAGATCCATTTTCATAATACCCAATTCACCAACTTTGGATCTTTCGACCGGTACTACACTAAGAGAAATGTCAGCATTATTTTTATTATGAAAGTCTATAAATTTCTGAAAATCCATCCTGTATAAATGATCTCCAGAAAGCAAAAGCACAGTATCACCTGCCTGACTAAAATTAGTCATATTTTTCCTGACAGCATCCGCTGTTCCCTGATACCATCCTTTGTTATCAGTAGTCTGTGAAGCAGCAAGGACTGAAACAAAACCACCCGCAAAAGCATCCAGACGATAGGTCTGGAAAATATGTCTATGGAGTGATTCTGAAGCAAATTGAGTTAACACCCATATTGTACGGATACCATGATGTAAACAGTTGCTTATTGGAATATCAATTAATCGAAACTTGCCTCCAATTGGTACTGCCGGTTTTGAACGTGTCTGTGTAAGCGGATGCAGCCGTGTACCCTGACCCCCTGCAAGAATTATTGATGTTACTCGTGGTTTAGGCATATTCATCTCCTTGAATTTCAGTTTCGAAAACATGAAACTTCTTATAAACGTGTACAATATAGTTTGAAATAACTTGCAAAGAAATTAATTTGTTGCTATTTTTAGCAAATTTTATACCATAAACAACCATATCCCTCTCCATAACACTCATTTCAGTTCTCTTTTCATATAGTTTACAAAGTAGAATTTATTTTTAATTAAATCAATTTTTCAAAAGTTAATTCAAATATTAAAAATTTTATAATTATACACTTTAATCTTCAATTTTGCAACCAAATAATTTAAACACCCGAATTTATTACCATTTTGGCAATAACTAAACCCCCATCAAGATTCGTAATGATTAATGGATACTATGGCGAAGTGAAAGGAGGGCTATATGCTACATAGAAATGAATCACAACAAAAGTATCCAGGTCTCAGAGAAGGTCTTAATGCTTACAACAGAGAAGGTGACAAGCTCGGCAGGATTGTTGAATTGAAAGATGAATATCTTACTGTCGAAAAAGGTGTATTTTTTCCAAAAGATTTCACATTTCGTTACGATGATATTGTTGAGGTACATGACGGATCAATTACATTGAGCAGAGGCCGTAAGGAACTGGAAAACTGGAAAGATGAAAAATATGAAGGATGGCATGAATATGACCGTTTAAACAAAGGTGAGACAACCATACCGGTTTACGAAGAGGAGCTTGAAGCACAAAAAATTACCCGGCCAAAAGGTGAAATTCATGTTAGAAAAGTGGTCCATACTGAAATGAAACAGTTTACTGTTCCTGTAACTAAAGAAGAAATTATTGTTGAAAGAACTCCGGTTTCTGAAGAACATCCACTGAAAGCAGGTGAACAGTTATTCAAGGAAGAAGATATCAGAATTCCTGTTTCTGAAGAAGAGGTTGAAATTATTAAAAGGCCTGTTACCAAAGAAGAAGTACATATCAGGAAAGTGATACACACTGAAGAACAACAATTCAAAGGTGAAGTACGTAAAGAAGATGTTGAAGTCAATAGAGAGGATGAGAAAGGCAGAAAAGCCGCATAAGTATAACCTGTTTTGAAAATAAGCGTCAGCAACTCAATACTGACGCTTATTTTTGACCAGAACCCGGCAACTAAATAAACCAATTTTACCCATACCCGAAAATAATTAATTTATATACAAATACGATTTGCAACTTTCGCCAAAGGATATTCCACTTTAACTCCTTTTAAGTAATCTTTTTAAATCTTCCAGTGTTCGGGTATTTATTACATCGTTTGCCTCTATCCAACCTCGTCGTGCCTGAAAAATACCATACTGCATATTATTCAGATCATTTGTACTGTGCGCATCAGTATTGATTACCAGTTTTACCCCTATCTCTTTTGCCATTTTGCAATTTATATCATTCAGGTCAAGCCGATCCGGTGAACAGTTTATTTCAACACCACAGCCTCGTTCTTTTGCACCTTTTAACACCTTTTCGATATCAACTTCATAGGGTGCACGTTTTTTTAGTAAACGTCCTGTAGGATGGGCCAGAATCTTGAATGCAGGATTATCCATAGCTTTCAGAATACGCTTTGTTTGTTGTTCTTTCGAAAGATTCATTTTTGAATGTATGGCACATATTGTAAGATCCAGTTTTTTTAATACACTTACCGGAAGATCCAGCGTACCGTTTTCAAGTATATCCACCTCTATTCCCTTTAAAACAGTAATTCCTTTCAATGTTTCATTTACCCTGTCTATCATTTCAATCTGTTGTTCGAGGTCCACCTCTGAAAGGCCATGTGCCATGGCCAAACGGCGTGAATGATCTGTAACCGCAATATATTCATATCCTTTTATGGCTGCTGCAATAACCATCTGCTCCAGTGTAGCGTGTCCATCTGTACGGTTTGTATGTGTATGAAGATCACCGCGGATATGTTCCACCTTGATCAGGTCTGGTAAAACACCTCTCTGAGCGGCTTCAATTTCCCCCTGATCTTCACGAAGTTCTGGCTCAATATAAGTTAAACCTACTGCACTGAAGACATCCTCCTCCTTCTCACCACCAATTCTTTTCTCTCCTTCAAAAACTCCATATTCATTTATCTTCAAATCTCTTTTCATTCCTCTTTTACGAACCGCAATATTGTGTGCCTTTGAACCGGTAAAATAGTGAAGTGCAGAACCATAACATCCTTGTGGAACTATTCTGATATCTGTCTGAAGCAAATCGTGGAGCATAACAGTAACTCGCGTTTCACCTTTTGATATCACAGATGAAATGTCCG
Organism: Fibrobacter sp.; assembly: GCA_012728995.1. Classification (GTDB taxonomy): domain Bacteria; phylum Fibrobacterota; class Chitinivibrionia; order Chitinivibrionales; family Chitinispirillaceae; genus JAAYEB01. The sequence continues at coordinate 11,723 of JAAYEB010000285.1, forward strand.
GATAGTGAAGAAAGTATTCTGCTATAACTGAATTTTGTGATCCCGTAACTAAAACATCTATATCACGAACAATTTCTTTACGTCTTCGAAAACTCCCTGCAATAATGACATTTTCTACCAAAGAACATTTTTTAAAATAATCAAGCAGAAAACCGGATATCTCCCTGGCTTCATAATACAGTACTGTATTGTCGGACTCCCGCGATTTTTCAATTCCATCAAGAATACTCTTTTCGATCCTTTCACCAAAACCTGGTAAAGTACATATTTTATGTTCTCGTGCGGCTTTTTCCAGATCATCAATAGAGGTTATGCCGAGTTTATTATGTAGAATCGCGATCCTTTTTCCACCAAGACCGGAAATTTTCATAACATCAATAAGTTGAGACGGAATCAGTTTTTCGAGCTTATCAAGAGCAGAAAGATGTCCGGTCCTTACAATCTCTTCAATTTTCAAAGCCAGGTCTTTACCAATACCCGGAAATTTTGACAAATCTTCTTCATTTTCGACCAAATCAGATACATTTTGAGAAAGACCCGAAATCATACGTGCTGCATTTCGATACGCGCGGATTCTGAAAGGATTTCCTCCCTGTATTTGAATAATATCTGCCATGTCTGAAAATATATTAGCAATTGCAATATTATGTATTCGCATCTTATCAGGTTTTTTATCCTTTTGGAATTAAATTAACAGGCCTTTTTCATACTACAAACACAATGCCAGATCTGATTCCCAGGTTTTTACAATTTGGGACGGACTATTTTTTTACTCTTTTGCCAAACCGTAAAAAAAATGTCCGTCCCGAAAATTATTATTGCATGTCATTTTTTTCAAATATATGCCTGTTTTCTATTGAATTCAGTAGTAACCAGAAAAATGTAGACAAAATCACAATTAGAAGCATTGTTAGACTTGTGAAACCAAGATTCATAACTTACCCAAAAAACACTCCTGTACGTAGCCTTTTTTTGAGATGTAAAAGTAAGCGAACACAGCCTGTATCAAATTAAATATTCACAAAATCGTAAATACTATGCTTTCGTTGTAAATAGTGAACACATTATACATTTTTAATATTAAATAATCTGAAGTTTTATATGGTCTTATTAAAACAAATATTATTATTTTATGCCCCAAAAAATATCAATTGATCTGAAAATTAAAATTTCCGGAGAAGCTGGTGAAGGAATCGTAAGCACTGGAGAGGTGCTGATGAAAGTCGCTGCTATGATGGGATACCACTCTGTTGCCTACAAAAGCTTCCCTCCAAATATCAGAGGTGGTTATTCTCAATCTCTGGTTACTATTTCGGAAAATCCAATCATTTCAGCATTATCCGATTTTGATATTCTTTTCTCTCTCAGTGATTCCTCTTTCAAAACAGACTCGAAATATATAAAAGACGGAAATCTGATATTAATAGAATCCAATATTCTTAAAAACATAGAAAATAAACATAAAATTGATTCATTATATGAAATGGGAGCGACTGTTTTTTCTGTTCCTGTATCAAATATCGGCAAAGAAATTGCAACCAGTACAAAAATCCGCTCGGCAGTTACTTTAGGCATTATCTCTTTTTTACTGGATATACCACTTAACTTAATGCTTGATACAACTTCAAAACGATTTGGTCACAAAGGATCAAAGATTCATGATTTGAATAGTACAGCAGTAAAAAAAGGCTATTCCTGGGCAAAAAATAGTTTTAACCGGATCTCATCTTATAAGATTTTACAAAAAACTACCATTGAGCGAAATCAGGTTATTTTTGATGGTAACCAGGCAATAAGCGTTGGGGCTATCATAGCAGGTTGTACATTCTTTTCTTCCTACCCGATAACACCTGCAACTTCAATCGGTGAATGCATGGCAGAACATCTCCCTCAAGTTAACGGGTTTTCCTATCAGGCAGAAGATGAGATTGCTGCACTTGGAGCTGCTATCGGAGCAACTTTTTCTGGTAGTAAAGCAATGACAGCTACATCCGGACCAGGCTTGTCACTTATGCAGGAGTTTATAGGATATAGTTCGATGATCGAATTGCCTATTGTAATAGTAGACGTACAACGAGCAGGCCCATCAACGGGCATGCCAACCAAGCATGGGCAGGATGATCTTTTTGCTGCAATTTTTGGTAGCCATGGTGAATCACCACGTATTGTTCTATCACCAACGAATCTTCAGGATTGCTTTCATATTACAGTTGAAGCTTTCAATTTATCTGAACAGTATCAATGCCCTGTCATTTTACTAAGTGACAGCAGTCTCGCAATGATAAGTGGTACAATGGAAATACCAAAAATTACAGATGATAAAATTACCAGACGGTTTATACTATCCGAATACAGTTATAAAGAATCCTTTTCGCGATTCGAATGTACAGAAAATGGTCTAAATCCAATTCCTGTTCCAGGGTTTTCACCAGACACATATCGGGTAAGCGGTGTGGAACACGATAAGAATGGTTCTCCTAGCGTTGATTGTGAAAACCGGATTAAACAAATAAAAAAAAGGTTTGGAAAAATCAAGTCTGTAGAAAATAACAACAGTTCTCTAATCGAATGGGACCTGGAAAAGTCTCAATTATATAAAGCTGATTTTTCACTTATTTCCTGGGGACTCACTGCATCAATTACAAAACAGGCAGTAATCAACCTTCGTAAAAAAGGATTTCATATAGCTGCAATCTATCCCCGGCTCCTTTATCCTGTTTGTAAAAATGCAATCGAAACACTACTTCAATTCAGTTCTTTGGTGATCATACCGGAATCAAACTTTACAGGACAATACTCAAAACTTATCAGAATGTACACTGATGCCAATCCCGTTTCTTTCACCTTGTCAAGAGGAGAGGCATTTACACCTGGAGAGATTCAAACTTTTTGTGATCAGATAGCCGGTAAAAACAGATGTAAAAAACCTGAAACCAGACAGTATGTTTGACAAACTTCTTTTAGTTAAGATATTATGTTCTTGATTTTCTTCTTTTAAAATTTATTATGGATTTAAGTGATTATCGAAGCAAGTTAAAACCAACATGGTGTAAAGGATGCTCCTTTTATGGAATCCTGTCTGCGATTACACAGGTTTTGTATAATAAACAAGTAGACCCCAAAAACACCTGTGTTATCTCTGGTATAGGATGTTCGTCAAGAATCTCCTTATATTTTAACACATTTGGCATGCATACTCTTCACGGGCGTGCCATCCCGGTTGCAGTAGGTTCCAGACTTACACGACCTGACATTCCTGTCATTGTGACAGCAGGTGATGGGGATCTTTTTTCTATAG
>JAAYEB010000286.1 GCA_012728995.1 Fibrobacter sp.
ATAGAATTTTTCAACAATTGAAGTAACATAACCGGTTATTATCAAAAGGGAGATAACTACCGGAAAGCAGTATGATGGAAAAAGTTTCCAGAAAAGAGGTTTAAGTTTCAAAAAGCTGTTCACTTTCTTTAAATCTGTAACCTACACCACGAACAGTATCGATCAGTTCGCCGGCTTTACCCAGTTTTTTTCTAAGACTAACAATAATTACATCTACACTTCTGTCTGTAACGGGATAGGATTCACCCCGCACAGCTTCAACTATCTGGTATCTGGTAAAAACCCAGCCAGGTTTACTGGCGAGATGATGCAGGACAGCAAATTCCATATAAGTCAGGTCGATTTTTTTTCCATTACAGATAACTTCATGACGACCCGGGTTGATTTCGAGGTTATCGAACCGAACCTGTTCTGCGTTGTGAATTTTATCGATAGATTTACGGCGAAGTATTGCCTTGATTCTGGCTTTAAGGACTTTTGGGCTGAAAGGTTTTACCATATAATCATCCGCACCTAATTCAAGACCGGTCACTATATCCGATTCTTCACCTTTTGCTGTCAGCATTATTATCGGAAGGTTGCGCAGTGAAGAGTTTTCCCTTATTGAACGGCAGACATCAAGACCATCCATTCCAGGAAGCATAAGGTCCAGAATGACAATATTTGGTGAATCGAACTTTAATTTTTTCAACCCGTCTTCACCGGACATGGCAGTAATTATTCTGTAATTCTCCATTTCGAGATTATATCTGATAAGTTCTATTATATCCTCATCATCTTCAATAACAAGAACCGTTTTTTGTGTCATCAGGAATTTCCCATCTTTTTAATTGAAAAAGTAAAAAACTTTATGATGTAAGCCTTTTAGTTCCCACTGTTGAGCAGATAAAAAAAATACACTCAAAGTAACTGGATATTGCACCCTTAAGAATCCAGTTATAAATATGCAGGAATGAAAATAGTTAATTGTGAGATTAATGTTAGGAATGTGTTAGGGGTGACATTAAGAGCATAGGATACAGGTCATTATGTACGCCGAGCGCACAGTGTGTCCTGCTAACTCTCTTTGCGATGGAGGTGGGCCCTGGCGGTTTCGACGAGCAGGCGTAGAAACCAAACCACCCGGAGCTGCTTTTATCAAAAGCAAAGGTAGTGAGCGTTCGAGGAAAAGGTCTCACCTTGTGATGGGATCAGGTGCGTGAAAGGAAGACGAACGAAAGTGAACCGCTGATGAGGCATCGAAAGGCGTTTGACGTCGACAAAACCACGGAGCTTCGCTATTCGTGGGATAAGTCTGGGGGTAAACTGTGTTGCCGCCCAGATGCCGTGTGCATGTAGAGGCGCACGTGAGCCTTTTACAGGCGCAGAGAGGGAACAGGAGAACCTGTGTCATGGTGCTAAGGGAAAATCTGCAAGTGCAGGCCGCACGAGGGAGAAAGTACCGATACATGCCACAGGGGCGGATCAGCTCGTAATAGTGATGAATCTACAGAAATGTAGAGGAGCAAAGGGGCTGAATTGTTCATAGTGAAAGCCGAACATAAACCTTGTGTAAACAAGGGAGTAGTGTTCAGCAGACGCGAGGCCAGTATGGTCATAATGAACAATAAGAGCCGTATGAGTCGAGAGGTTCACGTACGGTTCTGTGAGGGACTGAGGGTGAAATTCCCTCGGTCTACTCGAACATGAAGATCTTTTAATAAAAAAAGCATATAGTGCGCTCGGCGTAAATGATAATTTTTTTTTATATTCTTATCAGGGCTTATAGGACAGCTACCCATTATAAATAAAAAATACCATATCGATTGCTATTGTTCTTTCAACAATAATCATATTACATTAAAGATAAATCAATTAATATACTTGTTTCAGTTTTCAGGAAAACATAACAGTAACCAGACTTCAAATACAATTGGATACAATGCTGGATTATTTATTTTTTTCTTAATGCCCGTATTTCTTTCAAGCTCAAACCAGTGATTTCATGGATAAAACTGTTATTCATACCTTTTTTTATAAGTTTAAGTGCATTTTCTTTTTGAGTTTTTTCGATACCCCTTTCGATACCTCTTTCGATACCTCTTTCCAATATCTGTTTTTCATGTCTTTTTACTGCTGTTTCCCACATACCCGTTACCTCCATTAAATCTTCAACTGAATTTATTACTGACACCTTTTTATCTATTTTCTGTGTTTTTCGCATTCTCTCAAATATTGCATCAACTATTCGTGCCCCTTCATCTTTTATTACGGATGACAACAGTGATACAAGCTCTTTGCGATTTCTTTTTATTTCTTCCG
>JAAYEB010000287.1 GCA_012728995.1 Fibrobacter sp.
GGTCGTGACAATAAAATCCCTGAATTCCTGGTTATCATCTGCAACAAATATTGAAATATTTTCACTGTCTTCCGTAGTATATGCTTCTTGTGATTGAAAATCATCCATTTTAAGCCCCATATTACTTATTCTGAAACCATCTAAATCTAACTGTTCATATTTGCTTATCATTTCCATAAAGAATTTTATAATCAATATATTTGGTCAAGGCCTGACAACAATTTGCACATTGTTAAACCACTTGTTTATAGATGGGGTTAATTTTAATTCTGGTACTTTTTTATATTACCTGGGCAATCGCGTATTGTTCATATCAGTTCAAGTGTCTCCAGTTTGTTGATTAGATCTTTTTTATTAAAAGGTTTTATTATATACCCATCACACTCATCTTTAAAGGAATCTATAATATTTCTGTTGTCATCAAGGGCTGTGATCATGACAATCTTTGAGCGATCCAGTCCTCTGATTCCAGCCTTCTCTTCAATTTCCCTGATTTTTACCAGGGCAGAACGACCACTCATATTAGGCATCATGATGTCAAGACAAATCAGATTATATGTATCTTTCTCTTCCACTGCTTTCTGCACTTCATCAACAGCCTCCTTGCCATCTTTAACCAAAACGACAGGCCCATAGTGTTTAAAGCATTCTTCGAGTATCAGACCTGAAGTAAGGTCATCTTCTGCAACCAAAGTTTTCATGGTAACTCCTTAACCGGATTTTTTGATAGTTTGTATTTACTGTAAACTATATATTTCTCCATTTTGCACCAGCCATCTTTTGAGAATATTATACAATTCTGCTACATCCAGAGGTTTTGAGATGTAGTCATTCATTCCTGCCATCATGCATTTTTCTCTGTCACCTGCCATTGTATGGGCGGTCATTGCAACAACAGGAACAGTATTATTCTTTATATCAGCAGAATTTTCCCTTAACTCATTTGTTACCTCGATTCCATCGATACCCGGCATCTGGACATCCATTAAAACAAGGTCAAATTCTTTATCCGAAAGCAACTTTAGTGCTTCATATCCACTGGTACACGCTTTTACACAAATTCCCCATTTTTTCAAAACCAATGAGGTTAATTTTAAATTTATCCTGTTATCCTCAACAACAAGAACGTTAAACTGTTCTCCGTTTTCTTTCATCAATTTTTTGTTACGAATTTGAGTTTCTGGTTCCCCTTTGATTATCAACCGGTTTTTACCATTTTTTTGCAACAGTTTTTTTAACTCTTTCAATCGCAATGGTTTTGGTAAGCAAACTGTATTAATTGCATTTTTGAAGTTTTCTGTCCCGATACTATTTTGTTTTGTCAAAATTATCTTTAAAATTCCTTCATATTTTTTATTCTCAATTATTCCTTGGATTTCTTTGCCAATATAATGCGGTATATACAGATCAAGGATCATGACATCAACTTTTTCTTGTTTACTTTCCATTGGACCCAATAGTTCCAGAAATTCTTTCATATTTCTTGATATTGCAGTTTTCCCGCCACTTTTAGCAATAAAATCAGAAATTATTTCCAGGCTTCTGAGATTATCATCCAGCACTATCGCCGTAATTCCATGAAAACAGTTGCACTTTTCAGCAGACAATGGCTGAGCAGACCTTATTTTTATTGTAAACCAGAAATCTGAACCCTGCAGTTCTGTACTGTTAACCCCAATTTCACCACCCATCATGCCGGCAAGCTGTTTTGATATTGCCAAACCGAGTCCGGAGCCGCCAAAACGTCGTGTGGCCGAAGAATCTATCTGTGAAAATTTTTTAAACAACAAATCTCTTTTTTCATCAGGAATTCCAATACCGGTATCTCTTACATTAAAAAGCAGTTCAATTTGTTCATCCTTTTTTTGTTTAATTGTGCCGCAGACTTCTACCTGTCCATTATCTGTAAATCTGATTGCATTACCAATCAGATTAATGAATATCCGTTTAATCCGTACCGGATCTCCAATAAGATTTTCGGGTATATTTTGATCAAGGTTACAAATCAGCTCGACATTTTTTTCCTGAGCATTTATGGCCAATACCCCTGCAAGGTCATCAAGAACGCGATGAAGATTAAACTCAACAGAATTGATTTTTAATTTACCGGCTTCGATTTTAGTCAGATCAAGTATATCATTGACCAACTCAAGCAAAAGGTTTGTACTTTTCATGAGAATCTCTGAAAAGCGTCTCTGATCTTCTGAGAGGTTAGTGTCAAGGAGAAGTCCGCACATTCCCATAATACCGTTTATCGGTGTGCGTATCTCATGACTCATATTGGCGAGAAAAATGCTTTTTGCCCTGTTTGCGGATTCGACCTTTATTGCAAGTTCATTGGCTTTTTCTGTTGCTTTTATCAGTTTACAGTTTGATTCCCTTAATTTTTCCTGTGCATGACACCTTCTGATAATTTGTTCTGTCAATTTTACAATTGTATTTATTAATGTAGCATACTCACAAATTTTCCCGTCTTCATCTTCACCATGATATCTTTTAAAACATGCTATTTCAAGAGAACCTTCTAAATAATCTTCTATTATTAATTCTCTCGATATTTTCCATATTGAATCCCGGTAGTTATCAGAATCAAAAATTCTGTTAAAAAGAATAATCCTTGCACAATATTCTTCATCACCCGGCATTGCAGAGGGTATAATATTAACAATTTTTCTGACAAGATCTTCAAGGGAAAGATCTCCTGAGGCTGCAATTGAAATATCATACAAACACTTGAGTTCCTGGACTTTTTCAGACAAATCAAGGGATTTTTTAACAATCTCGTTTTCTGCTTTTTTCTGCTCAGTAATATCTATTGTATATTCTATAACGGCTTCCAGCCTCCCTGTGTCATCAAGCATAGGATGAGCATGCACAGCTACAATTACATCATTGCCGTGTATATCAGTATGAAGATGTTCCACCCTGACAGGTTTTAATGTTTTTTTGATGACCATAATCGGACAGGGATGTTTTTTTCCATTACAGGGTTTTTTTGAGTTGTGACTAACCTCATGGCACAATGATGACGCGCTTACATTGTATTGTTCCTTTACAAACTTATTTGCGTTTATAACTTTCAAAGTTTCCGGGTCTATAAGCAAAAAGGGGTGTTCGAGTGCATCAATGGTTTTGTCGATAAGTTCTCTTTGTATTGATATTGTTTTTTCTGCTTCCAACCGTTCTGTTATATTTTCAAGAACCATCAATGCATACTTGTTTTCATTGATGGTAACATCTTTCACATTATAACTTAACCAAAACATATCCTTGCAATTATCTACCTTTACCTCAGTCTGCCCTTTTACAGCTTTTTCATTGTCATTTTCGTCAAAAACTTTTTTGATAGCATTAAACAGGTTACAACTGGAGCAAAGCTGTGTATAACCACATTTCATTGCAGTTTTTTCAATGTTGGAACAGGAAATAAAATCTCCACACCTAAGCTTTCCGGGCTCATACATTTCTACACCAAAAAAACCTTTGGCCTCATTATTGGCATAGATAATATTGTAATTCTCGTTAATCAGAAACATGCATACGGGAGTCGCATCAAAGACCTTAACAAGATTACTTTCAGAGTCAAATTGTTTTGTATCCACTTTTTCTTTTCGTTTTTCAAGAACAGAAGGCACGCATACCATTTCCAGGGATATTGAAGCCAGTTCCTGCCGTTTCCTGATTAAACCAATTTTACAATTAATTAATTTACATTCGCTATATGTATTTTCTATTTTTTACTCCATATTTTACTTCAAAGTTATAATTATTTCAAGTAAGTTCATAAAAAAAATACATCGCTTCATAATTCAACACTTCTTTCAAAGTAAAAATTATAAAGCTATTAGAAAGAATCTGTGTCACTGAATAAAAACAACCATAGCCCCCAAAATCAATGTTTATTATTTTTTAATGCCATCCACACTTCAATGAATTATGAGGTGCAATTACCTGTAATAGCGTTATTACATCGAGTATCGCCTCGAGGGTGAATGTTAAAATATCAAAGCAGATCCCGCCAATTAATTGCCGGGCGTTTAACCAGATAGCCATATAATCAAATTGTTATTTTGGCTTATAACAGGTCACATATTATTACGTTTTTATATTTTAACACATAATATTGACATCCTTCTTAAGAAATCATAAAATATCAAAGTACCTTTTCCTTTTTCATTTTTTAAGGAGGTTCTTTGATGAACAAAAAACTCTTCGCACTTCTTTCAGTTCTAACAATCTGTTTTTCGGCTTTTTCGTTATCAGAAAATTATCGACCAGTACGTGTAGAACTCGGTACAATAATTCCAATGGAATTCGGCGAATTTTCGCAAGGCGGCTTTGGCTTTATTGTTGAACCTAAACTTAATATCACAGATCAGCTAAGTGCAGGTCTTAGGGCTCACTGGGGAATCATGTTAGGTGATGGTGCCACTGTAATGGGATCATACATGTTAAAGGCAGATTATTTCCTCAATACTAAACCAGTACGCCCCTATATAACTCTTGGTCTTGGTCTTAACCCTGTCGCAAGTGCTTCGATAGATTTAAGTGAAGGTGAATCATTTGCAGCAGCTGGAGGTACCTTTTTCAGTTTGTTCCCAGGTATCGGAATAAATCTTGGTGGTTTCAGGCTGGGTGCAGGTGTAAACCTTATATTTGCAAAACAAGTAAGAGTAAATTCAGAAAATGTTGAGGTTGAGGAAAGCCAGCTTCGTCCTCATTTCGTTGTGGACCTTACAGGAAGTATCCTTGGCAAGAAAAAAAGATAGTCAATTTACTTGTCATTTTTGATTCTCCCTCTTTCAAAAAAGAAAGAGGGAGAATCCATATAATTGGCGAATATTTCAAACAGTTTCTGCTTTTGCCAAATAATTATTAAACATTATATACGAATAATATTTACTGAATACTCCCCCACCCAAATCCTGTTGAAAAAGAAAAAACGGAATTTCGGATATCCCTGAACCCCTCAGTGTCGAATAAATTTATCGTACCAAATGTATACCTCAGATCCAGCAACCATCTGTTTTTGGATCTGGTTAAAAAATCGATTCCGAATCCGGTACAAATTCCAAAATCAAATAAATTGGCATTTTTCGAGATATTACTGCTTTCAAAAGCATCTGAATTTGATGGCAAAGCCGAAAAATTATCGGTAGCGGTGTTAATCCGAACCATTATCTGCGGCCCAAGATAAGCATAAGGCAGAACCTTTCCCTCAAGTGGTATAAGCATTTTAAAAAGCAGTGGTAATGCAAGATAGTCATTATGTACTTTTGCAGTTACCCTGCCCTGTTCTGTACTGAATTCCCAGTTTTTTCCTGTACGCAGATAAACAAGCTCAGGTTGAACTGAAATAAAATCGGGTATGATACCCCAGGAACAAAAAAGACCACCTGTACCGAAAAAAATCGATCGCGAAGTGAGGTCATCCACCGTTTCAATCAGATGATCCTCAAATCTCCTGATTCCATTCCCCCAGAATCCGGATACCAGAAACCCGGCTTTTACCCCAAAAACAACAGATCTGTTTACAGCAAGGGTATCCTGAGCTCCGGAAAATTTTACAACAATCAAAATACCAATAAATAAACAATGCAGCGCCCTCATCAAATCCCCCTTGCCTGTTATTAGTACCTGAAATCGCAAAACAGGAACCATATTTAAAAAAATGGTCCTGTTTTTCACATGAACAGCGTAACATTTTGTATTTTCGGATATTACGACATATTATCGGAGAAAAACGCATATGAAACAAAAACCAGCCGTTATCAACATAATCTGGCTCTATTTAATTCTTGTCAGCATCATTGTAGCCGCATATACCGGTAAAATGGCTGATATCACAACCGCTTCATTTGATTCGGCCAAGAGTGCTGTCAATCTGGCGATCAGTTTGATCGGGGCAATGGCACTGTGGCTTGGAATAATGAAAGTTGCCGAAACTGCGGGCCTGATGAGAATAATTGCACGTGCGATCCGACCTGTTATGGTTCGACTGTTTCCCGATGTTCCTGCAGAGCATCCGGCCATGAGTGCGATTATAATGAATATGGCAGCCAATATGCTTGGCCTGGGAAATGCAGCAACCCCAATGGGGATAAAAGCGATGACAGAACTCGAAAAAATCAATCCGCAAAAAGGAACTGCCACAAACGCGATGTGTCTGTTTCTGGCAATCAACACTTCCAGCGTTACGATACTTCCACTTGGCGTGATCGCAGTGCGTGCTGCAGCAGGAGCATCAAACCCTGCATCTATCCTCGTTCCATCAATTTTCGCAACATGCTGTTCAACACTTGTTGCCATTATTGCTGCCAAACTTCTCGCAAAAAGAGATCCTTTACCAGTTAACGAAACGGTTCCAGTTGAACTGTTATCCGATAACAATGTTCAAAAAAGTAACCGGGAAACACATGATATTCCACCTTTAAAAAAAATTCCCAAACTTTTTGGCCTTTTTCTTATACCAGTACTATTTGGAGCAATCCCTTACCATTTAATCAAAATGGGGCAGATCCCACAATTCAATCTTGACCTTATTACCAGTGCAACGACATGGCTTGTTCCGATTATCATGGGCTCGCTTCTTCTATTTGGTTATTTGCGTGGAGTAAAAGTGTACGAAACCGTTACTGAAGGCGCCAAAGAGGGGTTTGAGGTTGCGATACGGATTATACCATTCATGGTTGCAATTTTTGTTGCAATAGGCATGTTTCGTGCGAGTGGAGCATTGGAAATTTTTACTGCACTTGTATCCCCGCTTACCAATCTGATCGGTATGCCGCCCGAAACTCTTCCTATGGCAATATTGCGTCCATTGTCTGGTACCGGTGCATTTGGAGCAATGTCGGAAATTGTCAACAATGCGCCCGACAGTTTCAGTTCATTTGTAGCATCTGTCATGCAGGGATCAACAGAAACTACATTTTATGTGCTTGCAGTTTATTTTGGGGCAATTGGAATCA
>JAAYEB010000034.1 GCA_012728995.1 Fibrobacter sp.
CTTCATTCCTGGAAGCCTCTCACCACTCATGGAAATACTTTTACCAAATCCACCTGCTTGCCCCTTTCTCCTTCCAAAGGGTATAATTAAAGAAACATGTATTTTACAATCTTATAAAGGATGCTTTTATGCAGATTCAGTTTTATGGTGGTGCGCAGACAGTTACCGGATCTCAGGTTCTTATCTCTGTTAACGGAAAAAAAATACTTTTTGAGTGTGGCCTTTTTCAGGGAAGACGACAGGAATCTTACGAGAAAAACCTGAATTTCTCCTTTGATCCAGCCGAAATCGACGCAGTAATACTTAGTCATGCGCATATCGATCATAGTGGTAATTTGCCAAATCTGATAAAACGCGGCTATAAGGGTTCGATCTATGCAACTCCGGCTACAATTGATCTGTGTAAAATAATGCTGCGCGACAGCGCTTATCTTCAGGAAAAAGATCTTGAGTGGGTTAACCGTATCCACCGACGTAATCATCAAAAGGAACTTGAACCACTCTACACAATGCGTGATGTTGAGGAAACGATTGAACATTTTGTTGGAATTAGTTTTGATAAAGCTTTCACTATAGCTCCGGGAGTTGAAACTGTTTTCAGAGATGCTGGTCATATACTCGGTTCTGCAAGTATCCATCTGGAAATTAATGAAAAAGGAAAACTCTACAAGCTTGGAATGACCGGTGATATTGGCCGGCCCAGCATGCCGCTGACAAAAGATCCAAATGTTCTCCGTGAACTCGATCTGTTAATAATGGAAAGTACTTACGGTAACCGATTTCACGAAAGCACCGAAAATGTAGAGGAGCAGTTATCTGCCATGATCAGCGAAACTGCTGCATCCGGTGGTAAAATTATCATTCCGTCATTCGCTGTGGGAAGAACACAGGTCCTTGTCTATATATTACACAAACTTTTCGACCAGAACCGGATACCGGATATGCCCATATTTGTTGACAGTCCACTGGCTGTTCACGCTACAAATGTTTTCAGGTCGCATCTGGATTATATGGACAGAGAAACAGAACGCATATACATTTCAAACCATGAGGATCCTTTCGGGTTTCAGAGATTAAGTTATGTCGAAGATGTTGAACATTCTAAAAAACTTAATTCTCTTGCATACCCGCACATAATTATATCTGGTTCTGGTATGGCTGAAGGAGGGCGTATTCTTCATCACCTTAGAAATAATATCCATAATCCAAAAAATCTCGTACTCTTTGTCGGGTATGCTGCAAAAGATACTCTTGCAAGGAAAATTATGAATGGTGATCGGGTTGTAAAAATTTTTGGTGAAGAACATACTGTTAAATCTAAAATAAAGATAATGGATTCATTCAGCGCACATGCAGACCGTCGGGATCTTCTTGACTATGTAAGCTTAAACTCACCACAGCGGCTTAAACATATTTTTCTGATACACGGAGATTCAGATCAGGCCTTGCCACTCAAAGATGGACTTCGAAGTAAAGGGTATCAGAATGTGCATTATCCGGCTCCGGAAGAAGTTTTTACTTACGAACACATGTAATTCTGAAGTCAAAAATTGGTGCCGGTGGGGGGGCTGTTGGATTGGGAGATCAGTTGGTAGTGGGTTGAGGATAGTGAACAGTAGTATCTTATAGTTTTCCGATTATTTGTTATTTTTGTCTGAATAGTTCCGATTTTCCTGAAAACCGGAACTATTCACAGGGTCCCACACGCCCCCAAAATCTATTTATTGTTTTATTTCTGTTTCGAATTTTTTATAGCTACTGCGGGGGGGCGTGTGCGCTCGGCGACCATGAATATTTATAAACAAAATATATGTTTACACTTTTATGGGTTGTTAATTAATTTGTAACGATCAAGTATTTTTACAGCCTCACCTGCATCTGAGTTGTTAATCCAATTGATTTGTATTCCCCGTTGCTGCATTCCTCTGAACCAGGTTTCCTGCCTTTTGGCCAAACGATGAATGTCATGTTTTAATTGTTCAACCATGGTTGTATAACTGGTTTCTCCCATTAAATATCGAGCAACATGCTTATATTCCATACCAAAAAGTACAAAACGTTCCTGAGGAATGCCTTCGTTAATGAGATTACGAACTTCATCAACCAACCCTTCATCCAGCCGTTTCTTTAGTCTGGTGTCGATACGTTCCCGAAGCACAGTTCTGTCCCATTTTGTACATATAACAACAGGATTCAAACTTGAATTATCTTTTTTGATAGACGGAATGATTGATTTGTTACAACCGTTTTGGGGGTTTTCCTGGTTATAGGTTGTGATTTCAATAGATCGAATTATCCGTTTTTTACTGCTTAGGTCAGTTTGTAGGTATAGTTTGGGATTTATCCTTTTAAGTTCATTTTCAAGCCAGAGGGGCTCTTTTTGCATGAGTTTTTTTCTAAGTTCCGGGTTTTCCGGCACAGCAGGTATATCATAATCTCGCAAAACTGCTTCAATATATAAACCGGTACCACCGACAAGAAAAGGTAACCGATCTCTTTTCAGGATATTATCAACAGTTTTAAGAGAATCAGATTTGTAATGATAAAGAGTATAAATTTCATATGGATCAACAATATCTATAAGGTGAAAAGGGACTGTCCCGTTTGGGGTTGAATATTCATCAAGATCCTTTCCTGTTCCGATATCCATTCTTTTGTAAATTTGACGGGAATCAGCTGAGATGATTTCACCATTATATTTCAGGGCAAGAGTTACCCCTAATGTGGTTTTTCCTGATGCTGTTGGGCCGCATATAACGACCAGATTTTTTAATGGGTTGTCTGTCATAACTACTTTTTTAAGTGTTTGCCCTTCCGGGATAATAACCGTATAATTGAATGATGAATAAAAATATATGTTTACTCATGTTTTTTTTAATACTGCCGGCTTTTTTTTGTGTGGTTCCATCAGGACCTGAAACGGTTTTGAGCATGAAATTGTCCGGCAGTGTTGATACAATTTCTCCTTATGGGCCCCTGAATATTGTTATTTCTGAATCATTATCAGATTCAAGTGCGGTTGAAGTGGTGTTTTCGCCGCAGATACCATGTTTTAAATCATTTGTATCTCCTTCGAAAGATACTGTTTCAATCTCATTTTTCTGTCCATTGGAAGGCAATAAGAAATATACAGTAAAGTTGTTAAATGATCTGGTTTCAAAATCGGGTCAGATACTACTTGAAGGAGATTCGATAACATTTTACACTTATTATCTGGAGCAGGAGCCAAATAACAGTTTTCCGACTTCAGACATTTTACAACGAAAACTTTTTGGTAGTATATCAACAGTTGTTGATACCGACTGTTATATCATACCGGATTCATCAATACGGAGTGTTCATCTTGTATCATCTGTTTCGCAAACAACCTTTGAGTTATACGATAACAATGGTGAAAAGAGTTCTGACCGTCAATATAAAAAAAATGATACTTTAGACATTCCGGATTTATTTGTTTATCCGCTTTATGTCAGGGTATTCAGTTATCAGCATTCGTCTGGAGGTTATTATGAAATAGGGTACTAGGAGATTCAGAAATACAGGCAGGATATTTTCTTGAAATATAGAAAACAGGTATATATTATTATAAGCTATACAATAAATATAGGATTTTGTTTATCTGTATTGAATTAATACACTCATTGACTTAAACTTTCTGGCATAAATTATGAAATACTCAGACAATTTTAAAAGATCTCTTGACAAGGTTTGCAGCGACTCGTCAACAGACTGTAATGGTCCGTTCTGGTCTATGATAATTGAAGCGATAGCTGATGTTGTCAGGAATAATGGTAATCTTGAATCTTTTCTCAAATCAGAAAGCGATCTTATTGATTTTGGATTGTGCAAAGAGGTACATGAAAATTCTGATCAGATAAGAGAAACTATTGTAAATGAGGATATTTCACAATTTCCTTTGCAGGTATTAACAATATCACAATGGCTCATGGATCTTTATTCACGATTACTGCTTGGAGATAAAAAGGAAAATCTTGAGAATGAGATCCGGGTTGTGAAAATGCAGATCCAGAAAAAAGAAAAGATGGTGGCTGAAATTCAGGAAGAGAGGAAGCAACATCTACTTGGTTTACTTAACCCGTCTGTACTCTCTGCATCTGTGAAAAAAAAGATAAATGGTCTTGAAGAAACAGATGTAATGTTGTTTGAGAGTATGCGTATGAAAAAGGCTATATCCAGAGGTGTCTTTTTTTCTGTTCAACAGAAACGTGAACACTTTGACCGTGAAAAGCAGCTTCAGAAAGAGTTGGCCTGGCTAAATTCTCTGATAGATTCCATAGATGATCGGGTAGCAATGTTCGAGCTGAAAAAGGCCGGGGATCAGATCGTTTCAGAATTTAATCAGATAATAGATCTCGAGGTCGTATTAGAAAAAACAAAAGCTGAATTGGAATGTATTGAAAAAAAGCAGCAAACAGTTTCACTTCTTGAAGTAGAAAATGCGATAAGAAAAGAGTTGGAGTATATCAGGGATCTTGTCAAATTGTCTGCAAAACGGCTCAGGATTGAGACCTGTCCGGTTCTTCTTAGAGAAAAGCCATATTTCAACTACAAAACGTTACGGGAGTGTATAGAGCGGGTCATGGAATTTGATCCTAAAATATTTCGAAATTACAGGGTGAATCTTTTTGGAAAACCACGTGTGCTTTTTGTTCCAGGTATCGGGAATTCTCTTTATGATTGGAAAAATAATGTAATTCTGGTTCCAACGATGGTTCCTGAAAATAATCCTATTGCATCTGTGGCTTCCGGCCTGATAGAATATCGTCTTGACGTAGATGAAGACAGGGTGTTGATTAACTCTTATAACCAACTTCCTGAGATGAAAAATATACGTTCAAGTTTGCAGCTACGCTCTTATTTGATAAAAGATTATGTAAAATGGATGATTTCTGAATACAAAGGCTATCGTGTTCTTCAAAAAGGTGTTAAAGAGTGGTTTGAGCACGAGATCGCACCAGATAAAAATGACATATATACACCGGCACCTTACCAGAATTTTGCTCTCTCTATTTCAGAATACGAAAACCTTTTTAAACAGATCGAGGAAAAAATTGAAGATGGAATCGAGAACTGCTCTGAGCAGGACTTGTGGATCGGTTCTATTCTTCAATACCAGAAAGGTAAATTTGACATCTCACTTCAAATGCTTCAGGCATTACTCCAAAAAAATAGCAATTTTACAATGGCCTGGTACAATTTGGGGCATGTTGCATCGAAATTAATGAGAAGGAAGGAAGCTGTTTGCGGATTTACAGAATTCTCGAAACGTAATCCACAGAGTTGGTGGGCTATAGTTGCAAGAGATCACTTGCGAAGACTACAGACTTCATGAAATTTGCCGTATAAGTCATCCTCTTTAATGTGTTTCCCTATAAAAGAAACAGGATTAAATTCACTTTTAGTTATATCTAAAAGGAATTTTGTAAACTTAATATTGACAACGCCTTAAAAAAAAGGTAACTTAAATTGTGTTTTGTTTTGCAAGGAGGTGCGGCTCTGTCTTTTGTACCAGTCATTTCAATTGTTGGCAGACCAAATGTTGGCAAATCAAGTTTGTTTAATCGTATTATCGGCAAAAGGGTAGCTGTTATTGATGACATGCCCGGTGTAACAAGAGACCGTAACTATTATACCGCATCATGGAACGGATTGGATTTTATGTTGGTGGATACGGGTGGAATGCTGCCGACAGTTCGTGAAGCCATACCTGAAGCAATTCATGAGCAGGTACGTATTGCGGTAAATGAATCGGATGTTGTCGTTCTGGTTACTGATGGGCGAACGGGTCCAACAGATTTTGATGAAATGATTGCAAAACAGCTTAAGCGTGAAGCATCAGAAAAGGTTATTGTTGCTGTAAATAAAGCTGAGGCGCGAGATGTCCGGTATGAGGCAGATAAATTCCGTTCTCTTGGTCTGGGTAAGCCTTTTTCTATATCAGCACTTCATGGAAATGGTGTTGCCGACCTTCTTGATGAGATGGTGGATTTGATCCGTCATAAAACAGAAGAGATTATACCTGGGAGTGAAAACTGCGAGGATGAGTTGAAACTGGCTGTTGTGGGAAGGCCAAATGCAGGCAAGTCATCACTTGTAAATAGATTGCTTAATCAGAACCGTATGATAGTTGATTCAGTTCCAGGCACTACAAGGGATGCTATAGATTCAAGGCTGGTTTATAACGAAAAAAAAATAGTACTGATTGATACTGCAGGGTTACGAAAACGATCCCACATCAAACTGGATCTAGAGTATTATTCTAATCTTCGTGCAATCAGTAGTATTGAGAGAAGCGATATATGTTTACTTGTAATTGATGTCACGGTTGGTATAGGAGTTCAGGATCTGCGTATTTTACGTAAAATTTTCGAATTCCATAAAGGTGTTGTGGTCGTATGGAATAAATGGGATATAATGAACAAGGACCACAAAACATTTGATCAGTTAGTTGCAGACGCTCGTAAGCAATATGTTGAATTAAGGTTTGTCCCGATGGTTTCAATTTCTGCATTAACCGGACAAAGGGTTAATGTCATTTTAAATACTGCAATGGAAATAAAGGAACGTATGACATGCAGAGTTTCATCTTCAGAGTTTGAAAACAGAATTTTTGAATGGACCAGAGTTCACCCTCATCCTGCAATACCTGAAAATCCGGTAAGGTTTCTTGGGGCAAAGCAAGTGGTTGCACCTTTTCCCCTGTTCCGTGGTTTTGTTACTAATCCCGAAAGTATAGTTACGTCATATACACGATATTTAATCAATAAAATATATGAAACTTATGATTTCCGTGGGTGCCCAGTTGTAATGGATTTTCGTCCAATTGCTCGCTCAAAACGATTTGCTGGGAATTCATCGGAGAACAAAAATCTGGAATCAACAGATTCGGAGGAAAAATGAAAGTTGGAATTTTAGGTGCCGGAAGTTGGGCGATTGCACTTTCGGTACTTTTACACAATCGTAATCACAAAATAAGCATGTGGGAATTCAATAAAAACGATGCAGATATGCTCAGGTCCAATCGGGAACACCCTGTAAAACTTCCCGGGATAAAAATTCCTGAAGACATTTTTATTACAAATGACATTGAAACCGTAGCAAAATGTTCCGAATACATCATTTGCGCTGTACCATCTCAAACCATGCGATCAACCATGAAATTACTCGTCAAATCCGTAGGCGAAAATGATCTTCAAAAGATAATGGGATGGGTTATGGTTGCTAAAGGCATTGAAATAGAATCGCTCTGCCTGATGACAGATGTATTACTTGAAGAAATACCTGGTTTGGATACAGATAAAATTGTGGCACTTTCCGGGCCTTCTCATGCAGAAGAAGTGTCACGCGAAATCCCCAGTACTATTGTAGCTGCATCAGATAATCATGATCTGGCAGTCAAGATTCAGGAAGAGTTTTCTACAGAATCGTTTCGAATTTATACCAGCTCTGATATGCGGGGCGTCGAACTGGCAGGCAGCATAAAGAATGTTATTGCAGTTGCTGCGGGAATCTGCGATGGTTTGGGATTTGGTGATAATACAAAAGGGGCTCTTCTGACAAGAGGTATCGCGGAAATGATGCGTTTGGGAAGAAAAATGGGAGCCCAGGAAGCTACCTTTTCTGGTCTGGCAGGTATAGGAGACCTCATTACTACATGTATAAGTAAACATAGCCGAAATAGACAAATGGGAGAACTGATTGCATCAGGCCTGACCCTTGAACAGGCTTTGGAAAAGATGACAATGGTTGCTGAAGGTGTTCAGACAACCAAATCAGCTTATCTCCTTTCGGAAAAACTGGGCATTGAGATGCCGATTACACGTGAAGTATACAAAACTCTGTTTCAGGGGAAGAATGCCAAAATCGCCACACGGGATTTAATGGTCAGGGAGTTGAAGCCGGAATGGTGGTGAGATACATCTTGATTGTCTCAATTACTCGGAATGACATTGGTTACCGGTTGTTAATCATGACAGGGTGTTGTTAATCGCCTGTTTGATTGTATGAAGAATCAAAATAGCCACATGCCGGTTGCTGTTTACGAACAGGACCTGACTGATGGACTGATTATAGAGATTCAAATGTCAGGCAAAAAGCTTCATAAAAAGGAATGAACTATTCGGATAAACAATTTAATGCTGCATCAGGATCGGAAAGGTAAATAAATATGGATTTCAAAAAAATGTACTATTCGATCAGTGAAGTTTGCAAGATAATTGGGTTGGAACCACATGTGCTTCGTTACTGGGAAAGCGAATTTACTCAACTTCGTCCCAAGAAAAACCGTGCTGGAAACAGAGCATACAGAGAAAAGGATATTGAGCTTGTAAAATATATCAAACACTTGCTCTACGAAGAGAAGTTTACAATCCACGGGGCCAAAAAAAAGCTTTCGGAAAATGGAAATAACGCAAGAAAAACACCTGTACAAGACATGCATATTTCAGAGACAATGATATCAATCGAAGACATTAGAAAACAGCTTCGGGAAATTTATACTCTACTTACATCCTGATTTTGTGTTTTTTTAACCAGAATCGGTTTTAGTGCTTCGATTACAGATGATATGGACGTATACGAATCGATGGAATAATACTGATACCAGCCACAATTTCTAGTACACTCTCTCATAATTTTCCGGCCATTTTCAGCTTCGGGTGATGAAAGCCATTCTGTCAGATCTGTATAACGTAAATCCGGCCCCCTTGTTTGGAGAATATGGCATGGATAGTAAAGTCTTCCATCTGGTGCAATAATTACTGATGCAGTTGAGCATTTTCTTTTTCGGTAAGCACTGAAATATCCCTGAGGAGTATGAATTGTATCCGGATATTTTTTACGCAGATAAAGGAGCTTTTTTTCAAGTAGGCCTATGTCCGGGAAATGGTTTTCAGTTTCGTTCATATGAGCTGCTGGAATAACCACAATGTTTGCTCCATATTCGTAGCATAATTCAACTTTATGATCAAGAGCTTCTACTGTGTCACGTGTTACAACAGATTGAACTGATACCTGAAGCGGCAGAGATGATAATTCAGGCAGCAAATCAAACATTTCGAGATTGTCATGACCTTCATCTATAGATACATGAAGAAAATCGATGAAACGGGCATAATGCTCAAGAGGATATTTTGTAAGGTTTTTTACGCTGGTGGTAAAAAGAAGGTAAAATTTACAGGATCGGGCATATTCAAGAAGCTCACCGATATCGTTTCTCAAAAGAGGTTCGCCACCTTCAAAACTGGTCATAAGCACTGATGATCTTGAAAGGTTATCGAGAATGACTTTTATATCATTTGTCGACAGATCCTTTACCGGATTTTTATTTACATTGCAGAACGGACATCCAAAATGGCACTTTGATGTAAGTTTGAATGAAGCATAAAACGGGTAAA
>JAAYEB010000288.1 GCA_012728995.1 Fibrobacter sp.
CAATTACACATTAGATTTTTGCATCGCAAAAAAAGGCACATAGAAGAAACGCCATTAAGTAGATAATAAAAATACATATTGCCTCACTTTTTGGTAGTACCCCAATAGATTTAACTTCTTCTCTTCTCCACAGCTTATCTAACAGTTTCAGAAAGAAATAACTATAATTCGCTATTAATAACCCGCATGAAATATTTTCCTCTTTAAAAATCTATTCGTATAAAAATTAACAGTTTAACTCTAAGAAGGGGAATAAATGTTTTCCGTTTTTTTTTCAAAAAGAATGTATCACAATACATCGTGTACGAATCTGTTTTATGGAACATTTTCAAAAAATAAAAAACGACACAACCGATTAACTGGATTGTCAAAATCGGTGTTATTTTGTTTTATAGTTTTTTGTGCTCATATTAATTCCGAAGCGCAGGATACAACAGAATCTCAAAACAAGTGGAAGATTTCTGTTCTTACCAATGCAACTGTTACACTTAATAGTTACAGCGAAAACTGGTCTGGTGATGAATTCAGTGCATTTTCCTGGCTTTGGCAGTTTACCGGAACAGCAGAGAAATCACTAACTTCAAAAATGCATAACAAAAACACTCTAAAGCTTGCATTTGGCCAAACTTCTCTTCAGGATGAAGATGAATTAAGCGGTGAAAAAGAATGGCAGCCAATGAAAAAATCGCGCGATCTAATTGATTTTGAATCTGTTTTTCGTTTTACTCTCAAAACATTTGTTGACCCTTTTGTCAGCGTCCGGGCAGTTTCACAGTTTGCAGATTTAAGATCATCCGATTACAATTACTATCTTAATCCGCTTACTTTAACAGAAAGCTTTGGAGCAATAAAAAACCTGATCAAAAATGAGAACGTAGACTGGACAGCACGCCTCGGAGGAGCTGCCCGACAATCTATCGAAAGAAATGAAAGTCTGCCAGACTCATTAACACCAGCCGAAAAAGTTACAAATGATGGAGGTTTGGAGTTCGTAACCGATTTTAAAGCTAAAACCAAAGATAACCGTATAAATTTCACATCTCAATTAAAAGTATATGGAGCCCTGTTTAGCAGTATATCGGAACAATTGGATGAAAGCGATAATATTGCGTTATGGCGCTATCCGGATATCTCCTGGGAAAATTCTTTTGATGTATCTCTCATAAAATATATCGCACTTAATTTGTATGTACAACTCTTATATGACCGTGAAATTGATAACAGTGTGCGCCATCGCCAAACTGTTGGCCTTGCGTTAACATATTCATTCGAAAATTAAATAAACAATCATTGAACATGTTTTTATTAGCCATAAGTAGTACGATATCTACTTTAAGGAATTAAAAAAGATTATCATTTTTTGAGTATCTTATGTTTTTGGCAATAATAGCCCTGATCTCGGGTCTGCTACTCCTTGTCTGGAGTGCAGACCATTTTGTTGAAGGTTCTGCTTCCACAGCACACCATTTTGGTATGCCACCACTGCTTATCGGAATGATCATTGTCGGATTCGGGACATCTGCTCCGGAAATGATAGTTTCAGCTATTTCTGCTTCACAAGGTAATTCTGGAATTGCACTGGGTAATGCGTATGGCTCAAATATCACCAATATTGCCCTTATACTCGGTTTAACATCACTTATAAGTCCAATAACTGTACACTCTGGGGTACTTCGCAAAGAGTTACCATTGCTTGTATCAGCAACTGCTTTAACAATTTTTCTGCTTTGGGATCTCAACTTAAGCAGAACAGATTCTATAATACTGATAATTGTTTTCGCAGCAATACTGTTCTGGACAATTTTTGAGGGAATGCAAAAAAAAACAGATCCACTGGGAACAGAAATAAACCAGGAAATTATCTCGGAACCTGTCGGCAAAGCTCTGCTGCAGCTTGTTGGCGGACTGACAATCCTTATTATCAGTTCCCGTATTCTTGTATGGGGAGCAGTAA
>JAAYEB010000484.1 GCA_012728995.1 Fibrobacter sp.
GAAAGGTAAAATAGAGCGGTTTTTCAGAACTGTACGTGATTGTTTTTTGACAACTCTAAAACCTGTTACTTCACTTGTTGATCTTAATGATCGTTTCGACAAATGGCTTGCAGAACAATATAACCGTCGCGCGCACTCAAGTCTTGAAGGTGCAACACCGCTGGATACATTCCTGGCTAAGGCAGAAAATCATATCAGACGTTTAGACGCTCATGTCGACCATAATGAGCTTTTCTGTAAAAAAGAAACCCGCATAGTCTCTAAAGATGCAACATTCCGGGTTAATAACATCCTCTATGAAGCAGAAGAACAGCTTATAGGACGAAAAATAACGGTTATGTATGATAAAGACGATCCAGCTAAGAAAGTTAAAGTTTTTGACGGAACTGTCTTTGTTCATAGCGCCACACCAATTGATTATTTCTCAAATGCACACGCCCGGAGAAAAGAAATCTTTAACAAGGAGGATTATTCATTATGATACGTGCAGCTTTCAATCTGACTGAAATACCATTTTCAAAAGAAATTAAAACTCAACAGCTTTTCATGCATCCACAATTTCAAAAGTTTACATCGAGAATGGAGATGCTCTGTGAAAACAGGGGTATAGGTCTTTTTACAGGTGATGTCGGTTGCGGAAAATCTACTGCCATACGTCTTGTACTGGAATCACTGAGCCCACAAACTCATCGGGTTGTATATCTCTACAGAGGCATGGATAACGTTGGAGCATTCTATACCCAGATCGCCTCTGAACTCTCCATTATCCCAAAATTCAGAAAACCTGATGTCGCTAATCAAGTACTGAACGCCATTACAGAACTCTATACGCAACAGAAGATACAAACTGTATTGGTAATCGATGAGGCACATCTTTTAAAAGCTGATATCCTTGACGAAATCAGGCTCATGCACAATAACTGCTACGACTCATGTGATTATCTAACTACCGCACTGGTGGGGCAGCCACCTTTAAAAAAGATGATCACGTTTACAAAATACTTGCCTCTGAGACAGCGTATCAGTGTTGCTTGCCATATGAGTGCGCTTTCAAAGGATAACGCATACAAGTACTTCGACCATCAGTTGCAGGTTGTTAATGCCTCAAAAAAACTGTTTATGGATAATGCTGTTGAAACTATTATCTGTGCATCAAAAAACGTACCCCGGATGATAAATACAATCGCACTCAAAGCAATGTATCATGCTGCTATTGACAAAAAACAAACCATTGTAGACCAGGAGTGTGTTATGGGAGTACTTGATGAACTGGGGTTAAAATGAATACCAAAAAAATAATAAAATATGGAATCAATAACTTCCATACACGGGATTCCTATTTGGAACTGGCTAAAAAAGCCCTTTGTTTAAGTGCTGAAATGCAGGATATATTTAATAGGTTTGTAAAATTACTAGAACAGGAATATGAAATAATCACAGAAATGGAGCAAAACAGAACTATACAAATTGAAAATGATAATTTCCCATTCTAATTACTTGTTAACCCTATCCTTAGGTGCTCTTATCTGTTTGGTAAGAGCACTTTTTTTTATCTGATCAATTTTACACCGGAATAAAATGAGAAAACTACCGGATTTAATCTGAGAATTTATCCTGAGATAATTTTAGAAACTACA
>JAAYEB010000289.1 GCA_012728995.1 Fibrobacter sp.
CAGATCGGATATTCAGTGTATTTGAGGAACACACAGAACTGCATAAACGAGGGAAGGCCCGAAAACCTCTGGAATTTGGTCATATGGTATCAATAGGACAAACGAAAGAAAAGTTCATCAGTTTCTATGATGTACAGTGCTCTTCACTGCATGATACCAAGATAAAGGATATAGCACTGGAAGCACATAAGAAACACTTCAGAACGCATCCGGAAAAGTTCACTGCAGATAAAAATTATCATGTCAGCACGGAAGATACTGAGAAATGGAATGAATTGATTGAAGTTTACGCTGTGGGTAAAAAAGGTCTTGAACAGAAACTAAATAAGTATCACACATATCACACAAACCTACAGAACCAGTTTAACCGCGACATGATTTCTAAGTTCCATAAAAAACCTGTCACGCTCTTCACGACATTTCACGTTTGTCGATACATTCATGCTTATATATTTACCAGTGCTGCTCTTTTTTGAAACAGAAACAACAACCGACTTGTTTGTAAAAATTTCATTTACCGCTTGCCTTATCTTTTCAATCTCTAATCCAATAAGAGTATAAGTCCATTCACAGGGAAATTCTATCTCGGCTTTTGTTCCCGACATGCGATTCCTTTTGTGCTAAGCTTTATAAATAAACAAGCTGTTCCTAAAGAGTGAAATAACGCTTCATATCCCAAAATTGACCGCTCTCAACTCCCCACTACTCCCGTGTTTCTTTATAATGTGCGTTAAACGATGAATAAACTCGTCATGCATATTTACTATTCGATAAAAATGGATAAAAGACTGTTCCGGTAATTCCAGCCGCAAATCCATACAGGTATTCTTCCAAAAGTATACCAGCGACAAATACCCCGGAGAATTTTTCTCCATGCCAAACTATATGGAAAACATCCTTGAATACCATCGAAAAAACAAAACATATGAATGCATATGTTATACAAGTTACAACACCACCTGCAAGAGAAGGTATCAGCAAATCTTTACGAAATAAAATAATAACTGCACTGATTATGAACATTACTATAATTGCACCATATATCATTGGTATATTAACTATATATGCAATATAAACAAGTAAACCAGTAATCAAAATTATACTGATTAAACGTATCACTGTCAGTTTCCAGTTTGAACAACCTGTCAGAACAAACTTTTTCTTAAATGCAAACGCATAGGCACTTGACGTCAAAGCACCCAGCCCACAAACAAAAATCAAATCTTCAATGCCAAATCCAATCTTATCTGCCAGATCCCATATAAACTTCGGTTCCCAATATGATGGATAAAATAAGCTTTCGGTAAAAGCAAACGGTATTGCACATATGCCTGTAACAAACATCACTCCCTGAAGATCTTTTCTGAGTACAAAAATCAGACATGATGGTATACAGCAGATAAGAGATAAAAACAGAAAATCACCCATCATGAAGTTACCCCAAACAATCCAATTGTTACCACTCCAATAAGACTCAGCGTTGTGAATATTGCCAATGAAACAAATGCAACTATCTTGGGTGTACCCGGTTTTCCACCAGCAAATATAACCATTCCCAATAACCCGGCAACCGGAAAAAAACACGCAGGGACATCAAGAATCCTGCTGCCAAAAACGGCTCCCAAAAAACACAATGATACAATACTTATTATATTCAGAATGAATATAATCAACTTGGCCCGGGATAAACCAACCATAACCACAATAGTATTCTTACTGCACTTTGCATCAGCCGGCTCATCGGGTAAAGCAGTTGCAATAGCACAGGATAGGCTTGTTGGCAAGATTATCAATAGCAGATTCCATGGAAATACACTAAGTGTTCCCGACTGTGCATAATAACCTATTAACGGAAGCAATAACCCTGTACCTGCTGCCTGCAGAACCTCCCCTCCCCCCCGATATGACTGCCTAAAGGGTTTATAGCTGTAAATCCACAATAGCAATATGGCAGCAATCATTAATGGAATCATGTAATGATATCCAAAAAGCAAGGAAAAGAGAACTGCACAGCTTAAGCACAAAACTACCATGACAATTGCAGCTATTTTTAATTGCACCGGTTTCAGCAATCCTTCAACCAGAACCCGTGACCCACCCGAAAATATCGTTGGCGAAGTATTAACACGATCTGCAGAAAAATCTGCGTAATCATTGGCATAAACAATATACAATTGATCAAACAATCCAAATAGCTGAACCAGTATAAAAGCTAACGGATCTAAAGTATTACCCTGAAATACCCATATTGCCTGACCTAATAAAATTGGCAGGAATATGTAAGATTGGGAAGGCAGCCGCGAAGCTTGAATCCAGGCTTTAATTCCTGTCATGATCGATTCCTCCTTTAACTGTCTGTATAAACAAAATATTTCAAACTGTATTTACCTGCAGCTGATAACAGAATAGTAAGGAAAATCAAAGCGTAATATTCATAGGATATATCTGTGAATTCAGCTTTTCGAAACAACATGGCAGTTAGCCCTGAATGCAGATGAATTGTGGGAAGAAGATCAAATAAAGATACAGTATTTTGTCCAAGCCTCAAAACCTCTATATCAGGCACTGGAAACATTATACCCGAAAACAATATGAATAAAAACATGATTATACACGATGCGAGCAACGTTTTATGACGCGACCGTGCAAGAGATGCTATAATGATGCCAATGCTTATAGCTGATATAATAGTCAGTGAACAGAGAATTAAAATACCGTAAAAGCTTCCCTCAAAAGAAAACCCTGAAAGTTTTATTGTCAATAATGTAACAAAAACGCTGGCAATACCTGCAAAAAAATGAACAATGCTCAATCCTGAAATCATTTGAACCGGAGTAAGAGAGCTCATACGTAAATGGATGAATGCGCCGGACTCGATTTCACGTGAAACCGCACCGGAGACTGAAAACACGAGCATAATTACTGCAAAAGTTAATAAGCCGGGCACAAAGGAATCAAATATCGAAAACTTCGTTTGCTCTTTAAAATCAGTAGATTTTATATCAACCAGAAGTTTTTTCCCAATAAGGATACTGTTAAACTGAATGTTACACTTGTCTAACAACAATCTTACAGCATCATAATATAAAATTCCTTTCTGCAGTGTAAAATACCAGACGGCTTCACGTTTCTGCGCACATTTAACAGAGAATTCTGCTGGCACAGAAATCAACCCATGCACAACACCTTTTTTAATCATTGTTCTGGCTTCTTGTTCAGATTCAACAGAAACCAACTGTAAATTCACTATTTCGTTAATATTTGAAGTATCCGAAAGGAGTAAAATTAATTGGTTTCCATAATACTGTCTTTTCTGAGCAGTTTCAACCCCAATATCTTCATTCAGAACAGCCAGACTTACATCTGTAGTACTATTATTATAGACTATCCAGAAGAATAGTGTAAAAAAAGGTGGGGTAAAAATGGTCAAACCAAGACTGAGTGGATCCCTGATCAAACGAAGAAAAGAGAATCGTAAATAACAGAAAATTTTGATCATTTATATCGCTTTTTCCATTAAAAAATCTTCAGAAATCCTGTCGGAAAACTCATTCTGTGATTTAAAAATTATCACTTCTCCATTTTTAAACAAAACGATAATCCCATTCAGATATAATGCCTCTTCCATAATATGTGTAGACATTATTATTGTCTGTTTTTTTTGAGAAGAAATCTCGTTTATATAATCACGAATAAATTTGCGGCCATGCAAATCAACACCGTCGAGCGGCTCATCAAGAATACAAAATTCAGGCTCATGAACCAATGCTAATCCCAGATTCAAACGACGTTTCATTCCTCCCGATAATTTGGATGCCAAAGTATCTGCTTTTGAAGTAAGTTGAAGTCTGTTCAGTAATCCATTCACCTGTTCCTTACTTTTTGAAGCATTCATTCCATTCAACCTTGCAACCATTGTCATCTGTTCACGACAAGTTAAATCTGGCCAGATTGAGATTTCCTGAGGACAATACCCTATTACATCAACACTTGATGGTTGTGATGATTTTGCTGTTTTTTTGTAAAAACTACCACTATCTGCTTTCAACAACCCACACAAAATCTTGAAAAATGTTGTTTTACCAGCCCCATTCACACCAATACATATAACAATGGAACCAGATTGGATTTCCAGTGTAACATTTTTTAAAACATTAAGAGCACCGAAACTTTTTGATATACTATCAATTTTATATACAAAATGGTCCATAATTTGTTTCTGAATGAGTTTTTTCGAGAACAGCGGTTTTTAAAATATGTTACGTAACCAGATATCACAAGACCCCTGTTGTCCCGATAAAACTAATCCCGGCAATGCAGTCTAATCTCTTTTTTGGCATAATATAAATTTAAAAAAGAAAGCAAATTTCTTGGGATATGTTTCTGATGTTTAAAAATAAGCGTTTAAAACCAAAAACAGCGTCATTTTAATTGCTAATGTTTTTTATATCAAACAGTTACTGAGGTCCGACCCCAATGAAACCAATGAAAACATTTATCCTGTTATTTTGTCTTGTTGAAATTACTTTTTCTACAGTTTCAATGCCAAACCTGTTCACCAATTCAATGGTACTTCAAAGAGATCAGACTATAAAGATATGGGGAAACGCTTCTAACGGAGAGGTCGTAACAGTAAATTTTAACGGGCAGGCTAAATCTGCAACAGCCCAAAATGGTTCCTGGAGCATAAAGCTTGATCCTATGAAAGCTGCCGGGCCCCTTGATATGACTGTCAAAGGCAACAACACAATCACGATGAAAGATATCTATATAGGTGAAGTCTGGCAATGTGCCGGTCAGTCCAATATGGATACACGGGTCGGTTACTATCCCCATTACAACGATATTATGAACAACACAAACCTTCCGAATCTTCGATATCTCACCATTCGCCAGCCTGGAGGTGTTACAAATACGGTGTGGGAAAAATGCACATCACCAGAAAAAATAAGTATGTTATCCTGTCTGGGATTCTTCTTTGGAAAAGAAATCCTTGAAAAACTTGACACCGTTGCGGTTGGTTTAATTGTAACCGCTGTTGGAGGGACAACTATTGCAAGCTGGATGGATCCATTAACCGTACAATCGAATCCGAATATTGCTTCAATAGATGGTGATGCAGCTACGATGTATAACACCTGGGTAAGACCAGTTGAAGGCTGTGCTATGAGAGGTGTTTTATGGATGCAGGGGGAAAACGACCGGTTCAATGGTTTATACCAATATCATGAAGATTTTTTGAGTAAACTGATCAAGGGTTGGCGCGATATCTGGAAAATTGGTGATTTCCCGTTTTATATCATGCAGTTAGCTAATTACGGAACGGTACAGACAGATCCCAATGAATCAGCATCATCTGCAGTTATAAGAGAAGCTCAGCGGCTGGGACTCAATGAACCAAACACAGAACTTGTTGTTATTATTGATATCGGCGACAGTCTTCACTTTGGCAATAAACAGGAGGCTGGAAGACGGTTCGCTCTTGCAGCCCGGGCAAAGGAATATGGAGATGATGATCTCGTTTATTCAGGTCCACTGTTTATCGAAAAATTTATAGACGAATCAAAAATTCATTGCAGGTTTATTCATGTCGGCAGTGGCTTGAAAACAAAATCAGGAGACCTGCGCGGATTTGCTGTTGCAGGCCCTGATAATAAATATGTATGGGCTGATGCCGAAATCCATAATGATACAGTTACTGTATTTAGTTCTTCCATTCCAAATCCGGTAAATGTCCGGTATTCTTATGGCGCAAATCCTTTCGGCAATCTTGTTAATGAGGAAGGGCTGCCGGCTTCTCCGTTTACTACAGAAGGAAATCAGTTAAATTTTAAAACACACTCCTTGATTACTTTAATTGAGTCTGGTCAAGGTTCCTTATCGCCTGAAACTGGAAATTTCAGCACGAATTCTGTTGTCACCATAACCGCAACTGCTCAAAAAGGATATCTGTTTGATCACTGGGAAGGAGACCTTCTAGGAAATGATAATCCGGCAACAATAACCATGGATTCAGACAAGTCAATTTCAGCCTTTTTTATTCCGGATAATAAAACATATTATAGTGTAAAAACAATTGCTTCAGGTAACGGAACTGTTGAAATGAACCCCGCTGACACAATTTTAACTGAAAAAACCGAGGTGCATATTACTGCTTATCCTTCAACAGGATGGTTTTTTGATCGCTGGACAGGCGATTTTACAGGAACAGATTCAACCCTGGTTATCTCTTCACTCGATAAGAATTACAGCTTGATAGCCAGGTTCATGCCGGTTAACATTAACATATACGAAGCCGAATATGCTGTTATGAAATCTGCAATAGCTGAATCTACAAACACAGGATTCTCCGGAACCGGGTACGCCAATGTTGATAACAAAACAGGATCATCAATTGTAATACCTGTGTATATTTCTGAAAATGGAGAGAAGGAAATAAAAATCACATATGCGAATGGATCAACAAGTGCAAGAACTTTTATAATTGGAGTTAATGAAACAGAAATCGTTTCGAAAAGCTTTGCCGTTACCGGAAACTGGACAAGCTGGGATACCTTGACTGTAACACTTCCGTTCAATGAGGGAATAAACACAGTAATATTTACTTCCAGTGAGGAAGACGGGGGACCAAATATTGACAAAATAGAAATATTACAATCAATGGGTGTGGTAATGTCTGGTAATCAAAATAAAGGTGTGAAATTGTACGGCAAAGGGAATAATCTTGTAATCGGAAGCTCAATAGAAGCTACTTATAACATTGAAATATACATTCTCAATGGGCAAAAGGTTTTAGATAATAAAATTAAATGCACTAAAAATTCAACAAACAATATATCTGTTCAGAATTTGAGTAAAGGTGTCTTTATAGCGGAATTAAAAAATGGTAAGGCGTCAATTTCACGTATTATCTTTGCACGGTATTGAATTAGCTCAATTAAGTTATTTTCATTTTATTAAATGTATATTGATTTATAGTGAGCAGGTAAACGTTATCAAACAGTTTCTTTCCGGTCCTTGAACCAGATTGAGATATGAGATATCCGTAAAGCAAACCTGCGTAAAGAAATTGTCCGATTTTATCATATCAGATTTTTCTCCAGCTTTAAAAGGAATAACGGATGAAAAAAAGATCAGAAAAAATACAGAAAACAATTTATATGAAATGGTTTGGAACTGTTTTACTGGTATCAGCTCTGTCTTTTATCATTTGGGCTCAATCAGGTTATAAAATTACTATAATTGGCGATTCAACAGTGTGCAATTATTCGAGCTCAAAATATCCTCAAACTGGATGGGGACAGGTTATTGGAAATTTCTTTAAATCCGGATCTGTAACAATAAATAACAGGGCAATTGGGGGGCGAAGTACAAGAAGCTTTTACCAGGAGGGAAGGTGGGCAGAAATTGTTCCCACTTTGGAAACAGGAGAATATGTTTTCATACAATTTGGACATAATGATAGAGACTGGTCAAAAGAGGAAAGATATACTGATACAACTCAGTATAAAGAATACCTGCGATTATACGTTGAAGAATCGCGGGCAAAAGGAGCGATACCTGTTCTTATAAGTCCAATGAATATGAATGCATGGAACGGAGCAACAGTCAAAGAGGTGTTTTGCGAAGGAGAAAACAATTATCGTGGAGCCATGATGAATGTGGCGCAGGAGCTTCAGGTTCCATTTATTGATCTGGAAAAAAAATCAGTTGCATTACAAAGCCGCGTAGGCTCCTCGTACGCGGCCCAGTTTATTCATCTTGGGCTCAGTCCCGGAGAGTATGAGAATTTCCCGGAAGGCGTATCGGATGGCACCCATTTTCAGGAAATGGGTGCATTATTCATGGCTAAATTTGTATGTGATGGAATCCGTGAACTTCAAAACGATCCCGATTTATCCAGACTTTCTTCGGTTCTCAAACCACTTTTTAATGTCAATGTTTTATCAAATAAAGAAAATGCCGGAATGATAACCGAAAGCGGAAATGCTTTTCCGGATAATATTTCTATAACCCTTAAAGTAAAACCAAATACTGGTGAAAATTTCCTGGGATGGATAAATGAATCAGGAGAAAAAGTTACAACTTCAACAAGGTTTATTTTCCTTATGCCGGATTCAGATGTAACCTACACTGCGTTATTCGAAGGTGGAACAGAATTGTATTCCTTGAATACATCAGTTGGTTTGGGTGAAGGGGTTATTTTACCTGAAAACGGTAAATATTCAGCGAATACAGAAATTACCATAACCGCAAATGCCCAAAACGGATATCTGTTTGACCACTGGGAAGGAGACCTTTTGGGAGATGAAAATCCGGCAACAATAACCATGGATTCAGACAAGTCAATTTCAGCCTTTTTTATTCCTGACAATACAACATATTATAGTGTAAAAGCGATTTCTATGGGTAACGGAACTGTTGAAATGACTCCCGCTGACACGATATTGGCTGAAAAGACCGAGGTGCATATTACTGCTTACCCTTCAACTGGATGGCTTTTTGATCGCTGGACAGGCGATTTTACAGGAACAGATTCAACCCTGGTTATCTCTTCACTCGATAAGGATTACAACTTGATAGCCAGTTTCATACCGGTTGACGTTAACGAATATGAAGCCGAATATGCTGTTATGAAATCTGCAATAGCCGAATCTACAAACACAGGATTCTCCGGAACCGGGTACGCCAATGTTGATAACAAAACAGGATCATCAATTGAAATACCTGTGTATATTTCTGAAAATGGAGAGAAGGAAGTAAAAATCACATATGCGAATGGATCGACAAGTGCTAGAACTTTTATAATTGGAGTAAATGGAACAGAAATCGTTTCAAAAAGCTTTGCCGCTACTGGAAGCTGGACAAACTGGGATACTTTGACTGTAATACTTCCGTTCAATGAGGGAATAAACACAGTAATATTTACTTCCAGTGAGGAAGAAGGGGGACCAAATATCGACAAGATTGGAATTCTTCAGTCCGCAGGAAAATCCAGTATAAAACCTCTATCCAACCATTCAGCATTCGAACTGTTTTACAGTGATAATAAACTTGTTATCAAAACCGAAAATCAATCCCTTTCACTGGTTGAAATTTATTCTCTTAAAGGACAAAAAATCTTTAGTAAAAAGATTCAAAACGAAAAGAAAAAACTAACCTCAGTTATTCCTGTCGAATTTTTATGCAATGGAATATATGTAGCCAAAACTTTCTCTGGAACACAAAGCCCTGGATATATTATCTTTGCGAAACATTAATTTTTTTATATTGAAAAAAACAGGAATCTTGTTATTTAAGCGGAAATCTTTTAAAAATTACTTACTCAATTATCGAATTAGATATTTCCCTTTTTGTATCATTGTGCATGGATATTCCAGGAAGCTCATACCAGGATTCGCCAGTATTATCCCGAATAATCGATTCTCCGATCCGGATATTTCCTGTATGATTATTAGTAATAAAAAAAATTGCAGATCCATGTGTATTTACATTGTTTTTTTCGATCAAAGAACCAAAAACAGAAAGTGTCATTTCATTACCGTCATTGTATATTGCCCCTCCGCTCCCCCCACCTGGAGTTTGCGGCTTTGCAGGATTACCGCCATTTCCGATCGCTTCGTTATATGAAAATAAGCAGTTAATAATAGTCCATGATACTCCGATACTGCTTATTGCGCCACCATTAGATCCGATATTCCCAAAACCCTCAGTACCCCCAAACGTCGAATTAACCACATAAACCGGCTTGTTTTGATACTGGCTAAATACCCGAACTGCACCGCCACCAACATCCGGTCCTAGATCTGAGCACACATTATTAAAAAATCTGCAATTTACAATCTTGAATCTGCCGCCTCTTACCCATATCGCACCTCCTCCATCACGTTCCTTTTCATTTTTTGAATTTCCATTAATAAAAGTAAGATTTTGAACTGTTAATTGAGGATGATCCTGATTCTGGCAGTGAGAAGTTGTCCAGTGCTGAAGTGAATCGCATGTATTCATATAAAGGATTCTGTTTTTTCCGCCTCCACAAAGAGTTACAAGTCCTTTTCCATCAATTACAACCTTCGGGTTTGCATCATTAAAAACTTTGGCAGGTTTGTCGAGTGTTATTGTTACAGGAGCATTTCCACAGTCAAAACAGATAACACCTCCTTTTGCGACCGCATCAATAAAGGCATCTCCGGTGCAGCTTTTTGCTGTTCCATCACCAATAACCTGATCCGGTTCAGAAACATCCTCCAGACCAGCTTCAACCGGTACAGGATAATTTCCATCCAGATAGCCTGCTGCCGGCCCATCCTGCGGATTCGTCAGAGGATTAAAGACATCTGTGGTTTCTATCCCATAATCTTTTGTACATACAAGTAAAAAGGTGCTTAGAAAAGATAACGTTGTTAATTTTAGTATCTGTTTCATTTTAAATTACACGCACTTTAATTGTGAAAGACTTAACCTGAATTAAATCAAGTTTCTAATACCAAAATCAGACGATTATTTTACCAGATCTGCTTCACCGACATTGACATAATTCATGACAGCCTGGCCGTATCCCAAGCTATATATGACCTTTACATCAATAGACACTTTCTGTTCAATGCCCGCTGTGTAGCTTATTTGTTTTTAACTCAACTTCGACTATAAATATAATGATAGCACAATTGCAAATAGTTTAAAAACATAAAACCGCAAAATTTCAGATACATTCTTCAACCAACATTATCTGAAAAATATTAAAGGCTAAAAACAATTATTTTTCATTTATGGAAGATTTCTTCA
The DNA here is from genome assembly GCA_012728995.1 of Fibrobacter sp. GTDB lineage: Bacteria > Fibrobacterota > Chitinivibrionia > Chitinivibrionales > Chitinispirillaceae > JAAYEB01. Next base: position 10,786 of record JAAYEB010000289.1, read on the forward strand.
ATTCTGAATAGTATTATTCATTTATTCAGATTAATGAAGCTGTAAAGGATTTGAAAAATCAAAAAATACCTGAATCGGACGATTAATTTACACGATTCTTTTTCGCGGACACATATGAATTGAAACAAAGGTTTTATTATGCGTAATGCAGAATTTTTGTACCTCGACTGGGCCCGGTTACCGTATCTCGTCTCAAAGAATAGTAAAGATGACTGAAAAGTTTTGAATTGGAGATTACGACAACGATTACGACAACGATGATATATATACGATCTTCACAGTTAAAAGATCTCTTTCTGCGGTAAGTTTATGACTTTGATAACTCCTGCTGCGCGCCAACAAGTCGTAAATTATTTTTTTCATTTAGAATAGCTCCGTTTTTTGATTGGAGGGTTTATGCTTAACAGTTTATCAAAAAACATCTGGTTGATCTTAACAATAATAATTCCGGGTATATTTACTTATGGTCTTTTCCGAATACTTCTGATTATTCACGAAACTACAGCTTTTAATACCCTTTTCGATTCAATGGACAATTCAATATCTATAAATGCTTGTGTGATTGTCATAATCGGACTTATTCAACAAATGTTTGGTATATTACTGGAAGCTTTAATTGCAATCATATTAAAAGGAGGCTCCCTGAAACGGCTTGTATGGGACAGGCATTTGAAAAAAGAAGCTGTAACAGACAGAGAACAATTAGCAACGGGTAATTTTTACTTGTCTTTAAACATAACAATCGGATTGTTTTTTTTATTATCAGCTTTTGTTGTATTTAAGTTTGATTTGAGAGTAGCTATTCCGTTGTTTCTTTTGTTTATAGTATCTGCTGGAGTAACTATTTTTCGTGCAAAAATTGCAATGGAAATTGTTTGAACGACTCCTACAAGTTTGTGACTATTACCAAAATCAGACGATTCGTTTTCGCGATCTGAATTGCGATCACCTTCACGCGATTAATCTGAAAAGCTCAAAAAGATAGTCCGTCCTTTTTAAAAATAAACCTTGCCTCCGAACTTCAAATTCACCTATTTTATTCATATCAAACCCGAAAGAAAACAGATTACCGTATACCAGGAATAAAAAATAATGGC
>JAAYEB010000290.1 GCA_012728995.1 Fibrobacter sp.
ATCTTTCTTTTCCAGAATGACAAAATCCACTTTGACATTAATTCCAGGAGCAATTCCCGGGATAATTGAATCAACAGAGATTCTGACTTCAAATGTTCCCAGTTCATTCGAAGCATCTTTTTTGGCACTTAATGCAATAAAATCTATTTTGCCAGACGTACTTGCATTTTCACGTGCTTCTGGCCGGATTACTACCTCCTGCCCCTTTTTGAGATTGACATAATCCACCTCCCCTATCTGTGATACCACTTCAAGTCGATTAATATCCACAATAGTAGCCAATGCAGTACCACTCTGCAACCCAGATGTAGCAGATACTGCAATCTCTCCCTGTTCCACCGGAAGAGATGTAATCACACCATCCATTGGAGACGTAACAACTGTGTTTCCGAGTTGATCAATAATATCCTTACGTTCAAGGACCTCCTGACGATATGATACTTCTGCAAGTTTATACTCATTTTCGAGATCTACAATCTGACGGGCCGATATGGTACCTGTTTTCAACAAAGCCTTTGCTTCCTCAAGATTGCGTTTGGCGATCTCTTTACGGATAGTGGCACGCTCAACTGCAAGATCCATACTCTCCTTGCGATAGTTCAGACGTGATGGATCTATCAGAAGAATGGTATCACCTTTCGTTACAGCCTGTCCTTCCTTGACATAAACAGTATCGATCCGTCCGCTTGCTTCAGACTTCAGCTCAACAGTTACAAGTGAGCGGACTTCACCGGTTTGTGATATTACATCACGAAGCCCGGTTTTGCCGACAACATGCTTCTGTAATTCCTGTTGTTTCTGTTCTTTATTACACGACATCAGAAATATTGTTATTACTGATAATAAAAGGCTCTTTTGTTTACTCATTTATGGCTACTCCAAATCTTTCCAGTACTGTACCGGTAACTTCTTCCACTACAATCAGGATCCTTTTCATGGTTAATTGACTTCGAAGCAGATCGATTGATGCGGAAAGGAAGGAGTTTTCGGCATCAACAAGAGACAAACGGTCGATTGTACCTAAATTATATCCAGCCTGTGCAGCTTCAAGCTGCTTGTCAGCAATTTCTTTTGTTTTTTGGAGTACATCAAGCATCGCAAGTTCTTTTTCCCATGCAGTCCTGAGTTCGTCAATTTTTATGCGAAGTTCGTTAACAAGCTGTTTTTTCTGGATCCGGTTTTCCTCAATCTCAAGTTCTTTTGATTTAACCTGATTTTTTTTATTCCGAATTGGCAGTGAATAGCCGGCTATAAGAGAAAAAACAAGATTCTGATTGTAATTTTGATTATCACCAAAAAACTTTGAGTTTATGCCATCATACCCATAACCAGCCTGAAAATCCAGTTCCGGAAGCAACTGGTTACGGGCTCTGCTTTGCTCGTGAAGCAGTTTATCATGCATTACTTGTAAAATATCAAGTTGCGGATCAAACTTCTTCGCCTGTTCTATAAGTTCTTCTGTTGGAAAAAGAGAATAAAATGAAATGGAGTCTGTTAAACTGAAAACAACATCAAGAGTATCCCTGCCCAGAACATTGGCAAACTCTTTATGCGCAACTACCATATCACCTTCCAGACGCATAATCTCTGTAGTGCTTTTCATGAATGAAAGAGCTGCATTAAGAGTATCCATTGGTGTTGCCAAACCAATTGCAAGCTTTTCACGATCCGCTTCCAGACGTTTTGCAGAGTATTCTCTCTGTTTTTCATACAACCTGATAAGTGCCTGGTTTTCAAAAAGATTCCAGTATTGCTTTCTGGTTTCTGAAATAATGCTTATTATTGTCCTTTTCTGTGATAGTGTCAATTGTTTTTGATCAAGAGTCTGTGTGTAAATTGAACTCTTTACAGGATCATTTCCCCATGCATTTTGCAAAAGAGGTTGTAAAAAATTAACAGACCCACCGCTGTTATATAAAACTGAATTAGTTCCTAATGCATCTGTTCTTTTTGTATGGAATTCAGAAAACACCTTCCCACCACCAGGAAGTGCCTGTTGAATACTAAAATTTAAACCGGTTTCAGAAAGCTGTTCCGAATCTTTTACCCAATTAGAGCTGGATTCGGCAAAATTATTATAAGGTATAAAATCCTGCTGCAGATTCAAAGATAATTGGGGTAACCATTGGGAATGCAGGTTTTCTTTTGCTAAAAAAGCCTTGTGTTGTTCCAGTTTCAGGATACTGACAGATAGATTATTCTCAACAGCTTCCCGTACTGCATCCTGCTCTGAAATCAATATTTGCGCATGAATGAACGATGCAAAAGTGATAAAAAATGTCAGAAGAATAAAAAAACGATTTCTCATATCAGATCACCACTTAATAAGTCATAATTACATTTTTGAAATGTTCCCATAGTTATTCGTATAAGGATCTTGTTTTCAACTGCAGTAACATGAAGATAATACATGAAAATTTAAACCCATCTGAAAATTTATCTTACTTTGATTGATGTTCTTACTCGCTGTAATTTCAAACGTGTTGTTTTTATTTTACATTAGACAACTTCATAACACAGCCATGTCAACATATGTAATATCTCAACAGTAATGATCCTTTGCGCGATCTGCATCAGTAATTTTAAAAAATGCCTCAATTAATTGATCATCGCCGGGCATGAGACGAGAAACGGTCTCTTTTATCATCACAACAGGCCCAATGAACACACCTGTACGAAAGATAATGTACCCTGACCAGGCCTGAAATCTTCTGTTTTTTCAGGAATTATTTCTGCCAGATTAACAAAGTAATTGTTGGATTTGATTTTCATGAAATATAATGAACATGATTTTTTAAAAAGAGCACTGAAAATATAGTCGAATAAACATACTGATACCAAATAGAACAACTGTTTTAATTATTTTTTTTTGTAATCTCTTACTCTTTTTGCTTTTTTAAAACAGGAATTAACCTGAAAAACACGCCTGATTTAAAAAGTTTTGACTTGTTATTATCGGAAACAGTGTAAATTTAAGGATTTAACTGTTGCCTTTTTATGTTCACTATATATAATATGTAATGTTCAGTGGTCTTATGGCAGCAATTCTCAAAAGAAATGTGAAAACCTGTTATGCTTCTTGGCAGAACTGTATGCGGATTTTATTTTGAGAATATGTTTATCGCATCTGACTATCTTCTGAGGTCAATATCATATGGTTTTAGTAAATGATCTTCTTACCTTCCGATTTTTAGACAAAATGAAGAATGCAAATGTAACTTATCTTAATAAAACAGGGGGTGCTTAATGGGTGTCATTAGTAGTAGAAATACCACTTTTACCTTACTGATGATCTTGGCTATTGTTTTAAGTATTTCGGCTGACGAAAAATTGAAAAAGCTTTTCGATGAAGGAAAATATGAAAAGGCTATTCAGTATGGAGAAAAACTAGAACCTGAATCAAAAACAGTTGAAGTCTGGCTTATGCTTGGTGAGGCTTACGAGAATCACAAAGAAAATCCCGACGCCCTAAAAAAAGCTGCCGAATGTTACAATAATGCACTCAAATCCAATCCCAGTCACCCTGGAGCACTGCTCGCGCATGGTAATCTTGAACTTAAAGCAAAAAATTATAAGGACGCTTTGCAATATTTCAAAAAAAGCCTGCTGCTGCAAAAAAGTGCAAGTGCAGCAGAGGGACTGGCAATTGCAGCATCAAATCTAAAGGAATGGGAAATGGCACGTGATGCTGCTGAATCTGCAATAGCTTTGGATTCACAATCAATGCAATCCAGACTCATCCTTGCAGAAATTTTCTATTCTAATAATAATTACAGCAGTGCTGCACCCCATTTTGAATTCATCTTATCAAAAAAACCCAAAGATCTTGATTACTGGAAAAAACTGGCTGTTTGTTATGAAAAATTAAATGATACAGAAAAACTTGCTGCTGTCGATCCAAAGATTGTCGAACTCGATCCAAAAGATATCAAATCACGCCGAAGACTGGCTGATTATTCACTTAAGAAAAATGATTCAAAAACCGCAATGAATCTTTTCAAAGAACTTGCACTCCTTACACCAAATGATCCGAAACCATTTCTGCATCTTTATGAAATGTCTTTGAAAGAAGGTAACAAAAAAGATGGAATGCTTTATCTGAAAAATTATGTTCTTCTGGATTCAAGTAATATCACTTCGATTATTACACTCGGAGATCTTCTTGATGAAAGCGGAGATCCTGATGGTGCACTTGATATGTATCGTAAAGCATCACGCCTTGATCCTGAAGCTAAAGGCTATTTTAAAAACTACAGCAAAATTGCACTTGACAAAAAGCTCGAAAATGAAGCTCTTAAGGTTATTCTGAAAGCGATATCATTGAAAGATGCCGATTTAGGTATGTATGAATCTGCTGGGGATATCTACAAAAAGCAGAAAGATTATGCAAATGCAATCAAAATGTACGATAGTGCAATAGATCTTGACAAAAAGAATATCGGACTTCTCAATAAACTTGCCCAATGCCAGGCAGCTTCAGGAGACACAAAAAATGCTGTTGTTTCTTATCAGCAGATTGTTCTTCTTAATCCTGAAGCAACAAAAGAGTACAAAACTCTGGGTGATCTCACCCTGAAATCCGGAAAAGAAAGTGAAGGTATAGATATTTATAAAAAGTACCTGGAAAAAGTTAAAGATGATCAGGAAATTGCATCAAAAATCGGATTGTATGAATATAAAAACAAAAAATATGAAAGTGCGATCAAATACCTGTCAAAAATTACCGATAAAAAGCTCTTATCTACAGATTTGCTTTTTGCACTTGGCGACTCTTATTACAAAACGAATGATTGTAAACAGGCAATATTATGTTTCGAACAGGTAAGAGCAGCTAAACCATCGGCAAAAATTATGGCCAGTTTACTGCAACCGCTTGCACAATGTTATGAAAAAAGCGGTGACAAAACTAAAGCAGCGGATGCTTACGGTGCTTATACCCAGCTTCCTGGTATCAAAGATGCAGAGGCTTCTTTTCTAAAAGCCTATCTACGTGAAGAGAGCGACAAAGAGAATGCCATTAAGATTTATGAAGCAAATGTCAAGGAGTATCCAAAAGATTACCGTAATTTCCTGAGACTTGGCCTCATTTACTCAAAAGATAAAGCAACTCTTCTCAATTCTGTTAAATATTTACGAACTGCTTCAGGTATCACCGATTCAGTTGCAATTATCTGGGAAACTCTTGGAGAGGTATACGGCAAACTAAATAATGAAGATGGAGAATTGACTGCATATAATGAACTGTTAAAACTCCAGCCCCTCCATAAAACTGGAAACAAACGACTAGGTGCCATTCAGATAAAACGTAAACAGTATGAAGCCGGTGTTGCAAGTCTGGAAAAGGTTTTAACAGAAAATCCTGAGGATCTTGAAGCACGCCTTTTGCTCGCAAACGGATATTCAAATACTAATCGGCATAAAGAAGCTGCAGATCACCTGTTTAAAGCGAAGGCAATCAGAGGTAATGATGTATCGATACGACTTAACCTGATACAGGCACTTGAAAAAGCCGGTAATAACAAAAAAGTTAAAGAAGAACGTCAGGCGCTTGCTGAACTTGATAAAAAAATTGTTGCTGCAGACAAGAAAAACATAGAATCTCGTCAGAGACTTATTACTTATAGCATGAACGAAAAGGATGTAACTACAGCCAGAAAGCTGCTCGAAGAACTGGCACAACTTACTCCCAAAGATCCAAAGGTTTTCAAAAGTTTATACGATATAGCGATGTCTGAAGGCAAGAAAGATGAAGCGGTCGGAAACCTCAGGAAATTCATCGAACTTAAACCATCAACAGCCGAAGCTCATAAAAGTATGGGTACATTGCTTTATGAACAGAAGGATATTGACGGTGCTTTGGCTTCATTCAGGGCCGCACGAAAAATAGATCCTTCTATAAAAGATATCTACAAGGATTACATGAGTATTCTTATAAAAAAGAAACTTGATGATGAAATTGTTATTGTCGGCAATGCTGCAATCAAAGCTGGAGAAGCTGATGCAGAAATTTATGCTGCTTTGGGTAACATTTACAAAAAACAGGGTAAATACGCTGATGCAGTGAAAATGTACAAGGGTGCCCTCGAAACAGATACAAAAAACATCGATCTGCTTTCTTCCTATGCTCAATGTCAGGCAAAAAGCGGTGATACCAAAAATGCTGTTATCACTTATGAACAGGTTGTCATACTGAACCCCAATGCTAAAGAAGAGATAAAGGAACTTGGAAAACTTCAGGAAAAGCTTGGAAATAAAGATCAATCTATAAAAACCTTTAAAAAATATCTTGAGAAAAATTCTTCCGATGAAGATATTGCACTTACAGTAGGTATACACGAGCATAACAGCAAACAATATAAAAATGCTATCAAATATCTCGAACTGGTAAAAAATCCCAAGCTTCAGGATCTGCAATACCTTTCATATCTTGGTAATTCCTATTTTGAAACAAATGACTTCAAAAAAGCAGCAGAACTGTTCAACAAAGTCTGGAAATCAAATAATGTTAAACCATCAATGCTTAAAGAAGTTCTTAAACCTCTTGGGATCTGTTATGAAAAAGAAAACCAACCGCAAAAAGCTGCGGATGCTTATGCAGCTTATCTATCACTTGCAGATGTAAAAGATCCTGATATTTCATACAAAAGGGCATTTCTTGTTGAAAAGCCTGACACCCAGCAAGCTGTCAAATCCTACAATGAAAATATCAAGGCATATCCGAAAGATCCCAGAAACTATATCAGATTAGGTACTCTGTATTCTCAGAAAAAAGAAACTCTCAAACAAAGCGCGTCAATGCTGAATTCTGCAGCAAAGCTGGATGAAAAGAATCCGGATGTCTGGAAAGTGCTATCTGAAGTAAATGGTAACCTGGGAAAAACCGATGAAGAACTTACGGCATTGAAAAAATATGCTGAACTTAACACAAAAGATTTCAGTGCTAACAGGCGAATCGGTGAAATTTTCTACGATAAAAAAAATTATTCAGAAGCAATTACTAATCTGGAAATGTACCTTACTACCAAACCGAGTGATGTTAAAGTTATCCTCATGCTTGTTGATGCTTATGAAAAAACCCAGAGGCCGGCTAAAGCACTGGAGCTTTTAGAAAAAGCAAAAGAAATAAAAAGCAAGGACCCTGATGTACGTGAGCGCTTGTACACGATGTATAAAAAAGAGAATAAACAGGATAAAGCCCTCAAGGAAATCAGTGATCTTGCATCAATCAGCAAAAACAACAAACATCGCATCCTTCTTTTCCATGAACTTGTTGGTGCGAGCAAGTATGATGATGCCGCTAAAGTTGCAGACCAGATCCGTAAATCTGATCCGCTAAATTTCGAAGGTATCATGGCAGTAGCTACTATTCAAAGACTGCAGAAAAAGTATGCAGAATCTATAGAATCATACAAATCTGCTTTGTATATCAAATACGATTATGCTCCAGCTTTTTATGGAAGGGCTGAATCTCATCTC
>JAAYEB010000035.1 GCA_012728995.1 Fibrobacter sp.
ACATAAACAACGACAACAGCTTTCTTCTTCAGTACCGGTGCAGTCAGTAATAATAGGAATACCAGTTGCCCCCGGCGTAGGTATTGGACGGGCAGATATATTGAGCCGCCAGGAGGAATATCGGGATATTTTTGGTCATGAAATACCAAATGAGATAGAAAGAATTTTCAATGCACTCGAACAGGTAAAACGAAGCCTTATTAATGGACAGAAAACAAAAAACGAAAAAATTATTTTTAATGAAAAAATTATGCCTGGTGCGATGTTAGAAAAGTCAGAAAGCAAATACTTGGATTAAAATAGGTAGCGCGCAGTTTCGTGATTTTATCAGTATCGGTTCAAATCACCTTGTACAATACCGTTACAGATCGTGAATCTATCCAGGCTTCACGTTTTTTTCGAAGTTGCAATAATCATACATAAAAACTAATCCGCTATATAGTTAAAAAAACGCATCAAAAGAAAATGGAGCCTATGTGCGATTAAATTAACTTCAGATCTCAATTACACAGGACAATTGTTAAAACTGGCCTGAGAAACTTCTGTGTCCTTTCTCACACTATACCCTATATTAAAAACAGAATGGATGAACTGAGTTCAGCCTCAACCTCATTATATTCCCTTCAAAAGCTCTAATGTACCGGGTATAATACACTTTCCAACCTGCATTTTAATTTTTTATATTAAGAACTACCATGGTCTTTTGATTATATTTTGTGATTATTAAAAAAAGCATATTTTGGATGCTTTTATTTTGATACAAATATAAAATTATTCTCTGATATGACTGAACTAGATAAAATTAAAGAATCTTATGCGCAGGGACACCTTGATTCGCTGAAATTCCAGCTTCAACAATTCATCCAGAACAATAAAAATGAAATTCTCAGGTTTAAGGTACAGGAGGAGATTCATTGGGAAAAAGAACTGGATGTAGAAACTGCTCTTAAGCTTTTCATCCTACATGTCCGCTCAATAAACATGCAAGCTGAAATGAAAGACCAGTTAAAAGCAATAAAGGAGGAAGGCAATTACAAATCTGATTCTCATAATAGCATGAATCAGGTTTGTTTTGACTGGATCCAGTACCAGGCACCAATCTGGCGCGGATATCGGGTACTTTCAATAATCTATGTTCTAAACCAGAACAGGGATTATTTTTTGTCCATGTTTAATTAATCCCAGAATAAATCAGATCACCTTATCACAAAACGAGCGGATCTTTTCAGAAAGCAGTTCTCCCTGCAGGTACATCATGGCATGTGACCCATTATTTATAATCTCAAATTTCGATTGGGGGATAAATCGTTGAATTGACCGGGCACTTTTTAAAGAGACCGTACGATCTTTTAATCCATAAAGATTCAAAACAGGACATTTTATCTGCACAGCATCCTCGGGCCCCTCACATGTTGTAATGGCTTTGATCACCTGACGGTACCAGTCGAGATTCTTTATTCTGACCAGTTCTCTGGCATCCGCAAGAGGATTGTTACGTTTTCTGAATGATCGTGAAAGAATTTTCCCGAGCAACCAATAAAGTTTGTAATCCGGTTGTTTAAGAAGGATTCTCGCCAACTGACGGCTTTTGATTCTATCTGAAGGTA
>JAAYEB010000291.1 GCA_012728995.1 Fibrobacter sp.
ATGGACCCAATCCAATCATGCTGATTGCAGCTTCAGAAAGAATTCCCGATGCTGTCTGCATGATAAAAACCATAAAAACATACGATAAAATGTACGGAAGGATATGCTTTACAACAATACCAAATGTTCCGGTCCCGTTAATTTTTGCAAGTGATATATGATCCCTGCTTTTTAAACTTGACGATTGCGCCCGTACAGCACGTGCACTCCAGGTCCATCCTGTTGCACCAATAATAAAGGCTATCAGGGCAAGCGACCTTCCTTCCTTGACACTACTGCTGATAAGTATCAACAAAACCATCTGCGGAATAACAATGAACAAATTAGTTATCAGGTTTATTATATCATCCTGCAAACCACCCGTATACCCTGCATATATACCCAACAAAGTACCAACTATCGTAGCGATTATACCTGCAAGCAACCCTACATACAATGATGCACGCAAGCCTTTGACAAGCAAAGAAACCATATCAATACCAAGATGATTTGTTCCCAGCCAGTGCTGAGCCGATGGCCCCATATAAGGCATACCAACACGTGTAATTGTGTCAACAGGATAAAATACCGGAAATACATATGCCATTAAAAGTGTTAATACAAACAACCCTATACCAACTACAAAGGCGGGTGTTTTTAAAAGATTTATCAATATTTTCATTTTTTATTTTCCCCCGTATGCAGCTCTCACCCGCGGATCCAGAAACCCGATCATGATATCTACAGTAAAGTTAGCCACGAGTACACAAACTGTTATTAAAAGTGTACATCCCTGAATGAGAGGATAATCATTCCCCTGAATAGCTGTGAGTACAGCCATCCCTAAACCAGGATATGAAAAAATCATTTCAGTTATCAGGGCACCACCTACCATCAGACCTAACGACAAAGCTAATCCTGTTAACTGGGGAAGCATCGCATTACGAAACATATAGAACAATATCTTGTTTTCTTTAATACCAAGCCACTTTGCATATTTAATATAATCTGTCCCGAGTTCGTAAATACACATGGAACGCATTCCAATCGCCTGTCCACCTGCAAGTATCAGAAAAACAGAAAAGAAAGGTAGTACATAATGATAAATTACACTCGAAAAAAAAGACAAACTGAATGTTGGAATCAAACCTCCAGCATAACCGCCAACTGCAGGAAAAATATTCCATACTATTGCGAACAGATAAACCAGTATCATTCCAACTGCAAAATAGGGTACAGCACTTATGAAAAGTGAAAAAGGCATAAATATTTTATCAAAAACTCCTCTTCTGTATGCTGCCAGTGCACCAAGAACATTCCCAATAATCCAACCCAGAACTATGGTTGGAATCTGTATTGCAAGGGTCCAGGGAACTGCTTCTTTAATCATATCCCCTACTTTTTTGGGATAATTTAGAAATGAGGTGCCCAGATCCCCTTTCATTACCATTAAAACGTAATTTCGAAACTGTTTCCAGGTTGGAGTACGAACCGGCTTTCCCGACTCGTTCCTGATTATTTCTCCACTTTTATCAAGTTCAACCAGTCCAAATTCTTTGAGGTATGCTTCCTCTTTTTCTTTTGCAGCTTCAGTATCTAATCCTGCCCCAACCTTGGCCATTATAATATCGACCGGGTTACTTGTACCCAGTCTAGGCAAATAGAAATTTATGGTAACAGCTACCATAAATGTAACTAAATACCATCCCGCTCTAGTGAGAATATATCGCAATGTTGGATATCGCTTCAGCATAACTACTCCTGTTCTGCTGTCGATTTAATTTCCCAAAGTGATTTAGTACCAACGCCGAAACACAAACACTGCGGTGGTGCATACGGATTTTCTTCAGTCGGAAAATTAGTCCACTTTTTAGTACTGAATTCATAAAACTGTTCAGGCCTATATACCAGAGGAATTGTCGGCTGATCCTGCATGAAAATATTATTCAATGCACGATAAGCTTCACGCCGCTGATCATCATCTGTAATCGTAGGAATTAATCTTAACAAACTATCAACTGCCGCATTATAATCTTTTGAATCTGGATTATTATAACGACCCTGATTCTCATTCATCTTTTCACCAACAGCTTTCCAGTTTCTTGACGACATTACAGCTTCAAAACGTGACCACGGCTGTGATGGAGTAACAGATACACTGGGACCGTGCATCAATAGATCGAAATCACCATTGGGCATAGCTTGCCAATACAAACTCGCATCAAGAAATCCTTCCCGAACATCAATCCCCGCTTCTCTCATACCCTGTACAGCTATCCGAACCATTGCTTCCCAATCAGACCATCCAGCAGGTGATTTAATAAACAGGGTTGGTAACTTTTCACCTTTTGAATTTTCCATATGCGAAAGTTTTCCATCTGAACCAAATACAGACTTTACTCCAGATTCTGCTAAAAGTTTCTTTGCTTTTTCAATATCGTACGTAATACCATATTTCTGTACATCATCTACTGCAAAATATTTTTCTTCAACACCAAACGGCATTACCAAACCCGGCTGTAACGGCGGGCTATACTGTGAAAAAGCCAGCTCTCTGATATCTTTATAACTGACAGCAGCAGCCATGGCCTGACGGAACTTACTATCTGAAAGCGGATACCTGGTCGTATTTACAACGAGCATTGTTATTGCCGCAGGAACAAAATAAGGTTCCTTTTTATACCAGGTACTTACCCCTTCTTTCTGTTTCATCCATATTCTTGGAATGAAAGTACTTGACACATCAAGATTGCCCTGTTGAAGAGAAATGCTGAAAGCATCATTACTCTTATATATAGGATGAATGACATACTCAGGTTTTGGGAGGCGATTACCATATAAAGCAGCATTACCCCAATAATCATTACGCCGTTTCAGAACTATTTTTTCACCCGAATAAGTTAACAGATTATACGGTCCTGAGACAACCGGATCTTTATCAATTTTCAATTTTTGAAGTTCAGAAAATTCTCCGTTAAGAGAATCAAGCAAAGAAGTAAAATAATGCTTCGGAACTATACGAACTGCCTGCAAAAAATCCATTACAACCAGCGGATTATTTCTTTTCTCTTTATTAATAATAAAATTAACTTTTTCAATACTCCTGCCTTCTTCTGTTGTATCTGTAACTGTGTCAACAGTAACCGTTGCAACATAATCCCATACAAACGATGTCGGAGCACTCGGATATTGCTTTCCTATTTCGTATGTGAATTTGACATCAGATGCAGTAACCATCTTACCATCACTCCACTTTGCTCTGGGATCCATCATAACAGAAATAACATCATCAGTTTTTTCATAAGAACTTGCAAGCAAAGGCTCCATTTCACCAGTTAAGGTATTGTAAACCATTAACGGCTCATACATTAAATTAAAATTACCACCAACAGGAAATGCTGGCCAATCACTGAGAGGATTGAACGTGTTAGGATCTCCCCACTGAAAACCAGCAAGATATAGGGTTTTCTCCCTTGGAAAATCAACTTCAGCTGAACCCTTCCGGGAATTCTGACATGAAAACAAACCACACAGCAATACACCTGTAAAAAACAGTTTCAGACAATTTAAACGTTTCATATTGCCTTTAATCCTTTCCCCAACAATTATTATAATAGAGGATAATATGCTACAATCAATTATGTGAAAATATATGAAATGGGTTTGATATAAACAAAACAAATTCGTTAATTCAATTCCACTCGATTTATCATTAATTTAAGCGTTAGATGAAATTAATGGAGCAATAAGCTGTGAACTTTTTGTAAATTCAAACCAAATAAGACAAACTCCAAAAACAAATCACAATCAAGTAATCTTGATGCGACCTGATCTGACAACACTGGACAAATCCATAGCTGCCGGTATAATTTTTAGATGTAATATTAAGGTTGTAAGATGTAACGGGAACTGTAAATAAATTTAAAACACTCTAATTATTAGCTTTGATTCCCCATAAAGCAGTAATCCCCGCTCCAACCATCAGACACTGAGGAGGTGCATAAGGATTATTCTCAGTCGGAAAATTACTCCAGTGTTTAGTACTAAACTGATAAAATAACCAGGGACGATACATCAGGGGTATTATTGGCATCTCTTCCATAAACAATCGATTAAGTTTACGATAAGCTTCACGAATCTGGTCCGGATCTGTCATCTGGGGAATATTTTTCAACAAACTGTCTGCAACCGGATTTTTATAACGCCCTTCATTATAATACATTATTTCTCCCACAGGGCGCAATTCCCTTGCGGACATTACCCGGTCAAATCGTGCCCAAGGCAATGAAGCCGACTGCTCAGGTTGAGGAGTTTTCATCGTAAAATCAAACAATCCTCTTTTTAACAGATTATCCCATTGCTGATATTCTATAAATTTCTCCTGCACATCTATTCCTGTTTCACGAAGACCTTCAACTGCAATTTTTATAGTCATTTCCCAGTCTGTCCACCCTTTCGGACAGGTAGCATACAAAGTACGAATCTTTTTGCCATCAGGATCTATCAACAAACCGTCAGCACCCCACTTATACCCACCATCACGTAAAATCCTTTTTGCTTTTTCAGGATCATAAAGTGTACCAAATGCCTTCGCGTCCTCTTCAGAGAAATAAACTTTTTCTGTTCCAAATGGAAGTATCAAACCCGGCTTAAGCTTTGGAGTATATCCATAAACTGCATCCTGTTTGATTTTCTCATAATCTATGGCATGCACTACAGCGCGACGAAAGTTTACATCACTAAATGGTGGTTTTGAAATTCCCATTAACAAGGCAGGCATAATACCCGGTTTATAGTAAGGTTCTTTTTTATACCAGGTCCCTACACCATATTGAAATTTATCCCAGATCTGAGGACAGAATGTTTGAGATATATCCAGATTTCCTTCTTTTAAGGCGATATTAAAACTATCATTACTGGAATATGTACGGTGAATAATATAGTGAGGAGACGGTTTTTTTTGATCGTACAATACATTCCCCCAATAATCATCTACCCTTTCCAAAACGATCTGTTCTTCGGTGTAAGTTTTTAATGTATAAGGTCCCGAACCAATCGGTTTCACATCATTTTTAAAATCTCTAATCCTGTTAAGAACATCCTCATTAGATGGAGCAGCTCCCGTTTCTGCTGCAACTAATTTGAAAGCTTTTTGCTCAACGATTTCAAATATTCGCATTGGCAAAATCTGAACCGCTGATATTATATCCAATAAAACAAGTGGATTATACTCCTCCGGATCCAGCTCAAACAAAACTGAATGCTTACCATTTTTTTTAACACTAACTATTCCATTCCATATATTACTGAAATTTGTGTTATATTTTTTGTGCAAATTAAACGAGTAAACGACATCATCCGATGTAAGATGATCACCGTTGTGCCATCGTGCCTTTTCATGAAGAGTCACTTCAAGTGAAGCGCCCTTGAATTCATAAGATTTTCCAATAACACCCTGAAGTTTGCCATCTAAAAGGTCGTATCCAAACAATGCTTCATATATCAAATTCATGTTCCCCGTAATCGGCCAGGCAGGAGTAACCGCAAGTGGATTAAATGTAGCAGGAGCACCCCATTGAAAACCACCTACATACAAAGTTTGCTCCCTGGGAAACTGTAACAGTCCTTTGGAATTCGATCCGCTCTCTCTATTCCCGCCACAATTGATAAGAAACAGGAAAACAGAAATACTGATAATGAAATTTCGTAATCTATTCGAGATCATAAACTCCTACTCCGGATTATTTTGAGCAGATCTCTTTTAATTCAAACAATTCTCATGATCTATTTATTAAAAAGATATTGTGTATTTTGAATTAATTACATAATGGTTAATGTTCAAATAATCTCTCTTATAAAATACAAATTTATCTAGCCAGGATAATATTCCATTTCTGATATTATTCGAAACAGCCTATCCTGCATCTGTTTTTTTTCATACTTTTAAATAATATACGTTTATAATCACAATTCCACAAAGAGTAAATCAATAAAGGTAATTTATCTTTCCTTAAACATCAGTTATTAATACTACAGGTTTTAATCCTTTTCTATTTTCCTTAATTGTTCCTCTTGCATATGCCAGGAATTTTCTTCTGAAGGAAAATCCCTGCTTACCACATCACTTTTATATTTATTAACAGCTTCTGAAGCTAAATACCAGAAATTCATGTATTTTTTTGCATGCTTAAACACTCTTTCACCCATACCAAGGATATCATGGATCACCAACACCTGGCCATCACATCCATTACCACTACCAATACCAATTACAGGAATAGACAGTTTCGAGGATACTATAGATCCAACCTCGTGCGGTACTTTTTCAATTACCAGGATATTTGCCCCTGCATCCTGAAGAATCATTGCACTTTCAATTAATTCATGTGCCTGTAAAGCATTTTTACCGAAAATTTTAGCTTTCCCACCATGAATCTGAGGATTGTATCCGATATGAGCACAAACTGGTATGCCATTTTCAGCTAAACATGCAATAACATTTTTCTTTTCTCCCCATCCTTCAACCTTAACACAGTCTGCTCCATTTTCAATTAACAAACGTCCGTTTTCCAATGCTGTCCACGGATCGTCAACTGTTCCAAATGGCAAATCCACAACTACAAAAGCGGTTTTTACAGCTCTGACTACCGCTCTTAAATGATGCAACATATCTGCAATTGTAACATCCTGTTCACTCTTATAACCAAGAACATTTGTACCAACACTATCACCTACGAGAATTGAATCTATCCCCGCTTCATCCAGAATTTTTGCAGTAGGATAATCATAAGCCGTAAGCATTGTTACGGGAATTCCGTCGTGTTTCTTTCCGAGTAAGAAATTGATGTTTTTTTTCATTATTATCACCTGAATTTAACTTTACTTTATTTTCTAATAACAGTAATGCTCCCCATTTACGCTGGGAACCGCAACCGTTGGATATTCTGCAGTTTAATGGACGTTCAACTACCTCAAAACTGACAAGTATTAATTCATACCTGATCAATATTTTGGTTATATTAATAAAAATGTTTTATTCAGAACTGATTTACGATTCAGCGTGAAATAGAATCTGATCCAAAAATGGATTCACCAATCTGAACCGCTTCCGAATTATCCCCATCAAAACCGCCACCACATCCAGCCAATATGACCACTAGTAACATCACGACAAATATAAAGCATTTCACCGACGACATTTTCATTTTTTCCTTTCTTTAAAATATTTTGGCAAAATTTTTAACTGAAATCCGGTATGCATTACATGCCATCGCGTTCTTTTTGTTCTGCCCACAGGAATTTTTACTCTAAAATAGAATGATGGTTTCAAATATTTTTCGGCCCTGATATCAGCTTCCAGAATCAATTGATGAAACCACCAGTCATTATCAAAAGTAACCTTCGAAAACGTATCAGTAGTTATATTATGCAAATCATTGATAACAATATCCTCCCACTGGTAACCAATGGAATAGATAACATTTACCCTGGACCAGTTATAATGCAGTCCCGCAGTTACAGCGGTACCTGGTATATAAAGGACTGGCTTAATCCCTGACAAAGAATCATAATAAATCAAATAATCCGAATCCTTACCTTTGACAAGCATGGTATCCTGACGTTCAAAATGAATGCCTGCAGCCCACTGGCCCAATTCTACAGAAGCAAACATCCCCCTGAAGGATAATTCCACCATGTTCAAAAAAGTCAATCCACGATAATTGTTGATTCCCCCGACTTTACCACTCGAAAAAGCTGTCAAGAAGTTATTGAACTTTTTGTTTGTAGATATACGTGTAATCAAACCCATTACAGAAACACCAATCGTAAACTGATCTTCTTTTACATATTCTCCGATTTCCTCCAATTTGACACGAATGGCATTTGTAAAACTTCGCTTTGGACATCCATCATACAAACCATAAATATCCGGACATTTGTCTACACTGTCCAGAAACCCGTCTCCATCACGATCAGAAAACTGGGTCAAATTCATCA
>JAAYEB010000292.1 GCA_012728995.1 Fibrobacter sp.
AAATGATTATAAGAATTGAAAGTGCCAGGTAATAAGGCTTTTTGTAAATGAACAGTGCAAGAAAAACCGACACCCCAATAAGCGATGTTTCCGCAATGATCATCGTACAAAGCGAATCGCGCATGGTTGCTTACCTGGATAACGGGATGACCTATTCGAACGAGGCAAAAGCAAAGTTGCGGTTCAACGGCAGAATAGATGCAATGGGATCGGAAAATCCGGGGGCTGATCCGGGAAATATCACCATAAATTACCTTGAGCATACTGTTGCGAATCCCGCTGGTGTCCCCGGAACCCTGACCTGTCCGATTACCAATTACAAAAATGCGGGCTTTTTGCTCATTTCGGATGAACATGACTTTACCAACAAAATCACAGTTACAGGCATTCAGATCAATTCCCCGAATTTCTTTCCTGTTTTTACCTCTACTGAAAATTTTGTCATAGATTACGGACAAACTCTGTCGTTTGAGATAAATAGAACCCTCGGTGAAATGACAAACGAAGATTATACAGGAGACCGGGTTTCCGCATTTTACGATGTAAATGCAATGACCTTCGAGTCTATGGGGTTTTCCGAGGGTGTTATAAAGAATCACGGAAATTCGTGGGGTTACCACTATTACCTTACAGATCACCTGGGGTCAACAAGAATGGTAATCACGGATGGTGATGAGCTCGCGGGCGCGTATATGTATCAGCCCTATGGTACCATGGATGAGATGGTCACGGCTGCGGTGGATCAGGTGAGAGAGAAGTTTACGGGGAAGGAGTTTGATCAGGAAGGTGGGATTAATTTAGACTACTTTGGTGCTCGCTACTACGATCCCGAAATAGGTAGGTGGACGAGCACTGATCCTGCAGGACAACACCACGATGCGTATATGTATGCTTCAAGTAATCCTGTTATGAGAATCGATCCTGATGGTAGGCTTGATTTGTTATCCCATTGGATTATAGGTGGAAATGACGAATTGGCAGGTGATTTTTGGAGAAGTGAAAATCCCCTATTGAAATGGGGTTGGATAAATAATGATCAAAAAGAAAGATTAGCAAGCAGAATACATAATTTAAAAACGAAAAAGGAAGTTGATGATTTCTTTGCTGATGCAAATAATCGGAAGGAGTACAGTGGATTATCAGATAAAGAATGGGATGGTTTTCGACAACATGCATTTAATGATGTACGACATGAATATGATGATCAGATGTTCTATTCGCCATATGAAGCTTTGATGTATGGGTTGGATAATAATGGTAAAAGATCAGGTACGCTTGCACTCTACCAAGATATTGCCCCCGTACTTTTACTTACAGGAATAAATGCACCAGATTACATATTTTCTATGACTGCACATTTAGCAGAAAATGCAGTTTACGATATCCAGCAAAATGGTTTTTGGCCAGAAGTAGGTAATGCACTCGTAAATGAGACAGTATTAACAACAGGAGAATTTGCAGCAATGCCAGTTGTAGCACTTGACCCTACAGGGATAAGCCAAACTGTTTTTACCGTACGTAGTATTTTGAGCCATATTCGCCATTGGTTTCTTCAGGAGTAAAAAAATGAAGAATATATTTTTTGTTATTGTAGTCATTTTTTCATCGATATTCTTCGGTTGCGTAGATAAAAACGTTTCCTGTAATTCACGGTTATGGCTAACTGTGATTAATACACTACCAGACAGTGTTAGAGTTGTTTTATCTGATTCTTCAGAGGAAAGATATGGGATTAAAGTTAGTATCAAAATTAATGACAGTCTGTTTGTTATCCAACCAGGAGAGAATAAAACTAATTTCATTGATTATTCGTGGAGTTCATTGAATACCTGTGCTTTTTTTAATGGTGGCGATACAATCGCCTATAGAGTATTTCTTAAATCATTTATTGGTGATTCTTTGCTTCTTGGGAAGGCTGTTTTCCCATATGACTTATCAATATCTTATAAAGAAATATGTGTGGATTGTTTGCATGAATATTATGATACCCTAATAATAAAGTAGTTCTTCCCCCCAAACTCCACGCCTTCCTTTTCTTCGGTTTTGAGAAGGAGGAAAAATGGTGCAAGAGAGAAAAACGGGTGTGAATTAGATTATAGGGAAAAATGAAATTGTACTTGAAGATAGTCGAAAATGATTATAAGAATTGAAAGTGCCAGGTAATAAGGCTTTTTGTAAATGAACAGTGCAAGAAAAACCGACACCCCAATAAGCGATGTTTCCGCAATGATCATCGTAC
>JAAYEB010000293.1 GCA_012728995.1 Fibrobacter sp.
TATTTTGATCCTGATGAAGGCGTTTATAAAAAAGCCAGTTCAAAACCTGTAAGTATTACTGTAACCAAAGGCAAAAGTGATTCCAAACCCCAGACACGTTATCTTACCCAGGAAGAAATACGTGAAATCGGGCAGGATATACGTTATTTAAAAACTGATGTTAAACTGCGAAACGAAACACCCCGTCCGCATCGGGACCCTGTGTTTTTTCTTCTTTTCCCGCTGCCGTTTTTCATTTTTTTTGCATCGCTTCTTTATCGATTTCAATCATCAAGACGTGAAAGAAATGCGGACATGAATTATAAACGTAAAGCAATGGCAGGTGCATTAAGACAGATATCTGCACTGAAAAAGAATGGACCTTCAATTTCCGTGTCCGATTTTCTTGGAAAAGTAGCAGATATTATCGAGCAATATATTTCTCAAAAATTCGGGTTTGCAGCAACCGGGAGAACTCTTGAAGAGCTCAAAGCAGAACTTCTTGAAAATAATGCTGACGAAAAAACAGTTTCAGATCTGACTCAGTTTGTTGAAGACCTCGACAAATACCGTTTTGGCGGAGTATCATTTGATGAAAACCAGCGCAGCTCCGTTCTGGAGAAAACCAGACAATTCCTTTCAGGACTGGAAAAAAGTAAAACCAGGAAAAGCACAGCCATGCATACAATAATAGTTTTCTTTTTTCTTTTAATCCCCTGCCTTTCCTTTTCTTCACCTGCTGACAACTGGTTTGAAAAGGCAAATCAGTTTTACACAGAAGAAAAGTATGACAGTTCACTTGTTTATTATCAGAAGATACTCGAATCCGGAGTAAACAGCAGTACCGTTCTTTACAACCTTGGCAACACTTATTACCGTCAGAAGAAGATTGGCCTTGCGCGTCTTTATTATGAAAAAGCAGCACTTGTAAACCCTGGTGATCCGGATATTCAGGCAAATATCCGTTTTGTGCGTTCAAACATTGTGGACCGTACCCCGGAACCACAGCGAGGATTTCTTGAAGTACTTATGTGGAATGTTCATATATTGTTTCCCCTTAAAACACAACTATGGATCTCTTTGGGACTTCTATTATTGATTTCGGTTCTTGTCTCTTTTTGTCTTTTTATCAGCGGCAATCTGCGTCTTTGGTTGATATATGTATCTGTCATGCTGTTTTTAGTTTTCGGTGTAAACAGCTTATCAACCGGTTTCAAGATTTACCAGTCAGAAAAGGTTTCGCATGCAATAGTACTTTCAGCTTCAGTTGATGCAAGAAACGGCCCAGACGGCAACAAAGTATTGTTTACAGCTCATGAAGGAACCAAATTTCGAATCCGTAAAACTGACGGTTCATGGTCTCTTGTCAGCCTGCCCAATGGCGTTAGTGGATGGGTAAAAAATGATTTTATCGGGAAAATATGATTTCCCAAAAGATATTACATTGCGTACCCTTATTTGTCATTTTTTTTAATCATCATTTTCACCTGGCCCACACGAGCGCAATATATGATTTTTTATATAAGATTTTCTGGGGCGCCGAGCGCACTATATGGTTTTAAAAGATCATCATGTCCGCCGAGCGCACACGTCCCACGCGGTAGTTTGTTGCAGCTCTGAAACTCCTGTTTTGGGGCGTGTGGAAAGGTGTGTATAACTCAGAAGACCTCTTCCCCCAGTCCCCCTTCTCCCGCAGGGAGACGGGGGCCAGCAGGATAGTAATGTTTAAAATGGTAATTTATACATTTGTTAAATTTCATACTTTTTCCACTTCA
>JAAYEB010000294.1 GCA_012728995.1 Fibrobacter sp.
GCGGGTATCACAATTCATCAGTCGTTCTTGGATTGTAATCATCTCCTCAATTGTCTTCTTTACCAATACGGAATCAGAATTTTTAATCTGATAATGAAGAGTAATAAATCCATGCACATCAGTTTTTTTGGATGAATAGGCTAGTCCACCAATAAGACCAAATGCGAATCCCATTCCTGCACTTGCCGCAACCTTTTGTTTATAATCAGGTACTTTCCATTTTAATTCCCTAATGGTCAGATCAAGGAATAAATCGGTAGTCATTTGATCACTGCTATCATTTTTCAGCTCAACAGCTTTTACACAAGACATTGAATAAAGTTCATTTTGAAGAATCACTCTCATTGTATCAAGAGGATATTTTTTTAAACTTTTATCAATTTCTTTATCAGACCGTGAATCCGTGAATTTCTTAACAGTAATACTTTTTGCGCTTTCATTGTTTCTCATCTCCTGTTCCATGCCAATTTCAGTTCCAGGATAGAAAAATGGTGCTTTCACACATCCCACGAGAAACATTAAGCCAATTGCAATGATTATCACACGATTCATAGTTATTTTTCCTTTCTTATTTTCTCTTTCTTCTCTGATCTGAACTCTATTAATTATGCCTTATTACGAAACATACCATCCAAACCCTCTTCCTTGTCGCTCATGAATACAAATGGAATCGTTTTTTTTTTGCAAATATATGATTCTTAAATTCCAGGCAGTAAGGAAGTGGCTTTTCATGCCTCTTTTATGGCACTCCCTTTCTGAACAGAATAAATTTACATTTTATATATAATCCAATATTGTATCCATTTACAATTGAACTCTGGTTACAGTTATGTTTATGGGAAACTGAAACAATTGTATATATTGATTTAGCTTTAACCTAAATCGGACGATTAATTTACAATGAGCTGCACAGCGGCATTGAGCAGAAAGCTTTTATGGCTGTGAAGGTCATATCTACCTGGTGATACGGCCAAGCAGCCATGAAACCTTTATGCCAATGTCCGCGAAGCAGATCGCGTGAAGGAATCGTCTGATTTAGGTTTAATATAATATGTTTATTGTTGAAGGAACAATGAACCGATATGGTATTTTTTTAACTTATATGGATAGCTGTGCCATAAGTCTGCTAAAAACATGGAGTATTATCATTTACGCCGAGTATACAAATTCCGATTATAAAACAGGATAAGGATAGCATGTTGTTGCGCCAAGTCCCGACTTTGCAGACAAAGTCGTGATTTGAATATTACTGCCTCTATTTCAATAACTCCGGGTTAACCGGCAATCCGGGTCTTTGGTGAATTGAGAAGATCTGTGGGTAGTGATAAGTAAAAGAATAAATTCCAAATCGCAACAGGAAAGTGTCTGAACCGCTGATTGTACCTGATGGGAAATTGAAACCATTATTAATTTCTAACGCTCGAAGAGCATGATAATCTTTATCTTTCAGATCAAGATTTGAATTCCGAATTAATATCCCGCTATTGTGTGTTAGTGATCCAGTTTGAACAGGGGGTATACTTTTATTTAAATTACATTAATTGCGGGAAACAGACCTTGTAAGCAAAAACCTGGCATGAGAAATGAAACCAACACCGAAAAAAGAGTGAAAGCACGCACGAAACAAAAAACCAAGAACTGATAAAGGTGATTTTTATTGAAAGCATATTTGATAAGTGGTAGCCCAAATACAGAAGGATCAACTATTACAGTTTTAAAACTACTTGGAAATGAATTATGTCATGTTGGATTTGAAACTCAAATAGAAATTTTAGATCGTTGCAAAATTGGTTTCTGCAGAGGATGCAAAAAATGTGAATCCGATCTGAAATGTATCCAGAGAGACGATATGGGTCGGATAACTGAAAATATTAAAAATGCCGATCTGTTAGTTTTAGCATCTCCATCCTATTGGGGTGATATTACAGCTCAAATGAAAGTATTTATTGATAGATGCACACCACTTTGTGAGTATATAAATGACCGGTCAATGCCAACAGATAAAATAGGGATTTCTGTTTCTATAAGAGCAGGTACAAGAGAATCAGAAAACATACACCTTCTTGAATGTTTTGAACACTACTTCAACCATTTAAAAATCAAGCCTGTAAGTCGATTCAGTCTTACACAAGTAAACAATAGAATAGATTTGAAAAATAAAAAAGGTGAACTATTGAAATTAAAAGATATTGCTGCGAACGCAGCAGATGAAATGAAGAATTTGAAATTAAAAAATAATAAAACCATGAATTCTCAAAGACATGAGTCGACTTTTTGAAAGAGGTAATGGGCTTGTTAAAAAGAAAAATTTTGCAGAGGGAATCCGGGATTATAACTTACGGAATTACTCCACCCAAAAAAACGAACTCTCCCGAAAAAAATATTGAGATTGCAAGTAAACAAGTCGACAGACTCAATGGTTTGGACATTGATGCTTTGGTCATCTATGATATACAGGATGAGGCAGAGCGAACAAGCCAAACCCGTCCATTCCCTTTTCTGCCAACAATTGATTCAAACGTTTACGGAATGAATTATCTAAAGAATTTGAAAATTCCTAAAATTATTTACAAAGCTGTTGGCAAGTATAATAAAAGTGAACTGGTCGATTTTATCAATACGGATTGCAATGATAATTTTTCTGTATTTGTGGGCGCATCATCTTCGAAGCAAATCAATACAATGAGATTGGATGATGCTTATGGGCTATGTAAACGTTACGGTTCCAGGATAATTCTGGGTGGTGTAACCATTCCTGAAAGACACATTGCTAAATACAATGAACACCTTAGGGTAATAAAGAAAATTGATAATGGATGTAAGTTTTTTATTTCTCAGGCAGTCTATAATTTAGACGCTTCAAAGAACTTTTTATCAGATTACTATTATTATTGTCAAACAAATAGCATGGATATGGTTCCAATAATATTTACTCTGACTCCATGTGGATCATTAAAAACACTTGAATTTATGAAGTGGCTGGGTGTAAATATACCACGATGGTTAGAAAATGATTTGAAGAATTCTGAGGATATCCTGAATAAGTCAGTTGAGGTTTTAAAAAAGCAATTTGTTGAGCTTCTGGATTTTTCGAAATATAAAAAAATTCCAATCGGGTGTAATGTTGAAAGTGTATCTGTAAGAAAAGTAGAAATAGAAGCATCAATACAATTGGTTAAAGATATTAAAAAAATTAGTAACTACTCAGGATAAATCAGGCAGGAGTACTTCGGTGCCATCAGTTTGAAAGACATTTAATAAATAATCAATTGTATTTTCGCCCTGTTTACGAACTGTAGATATATATCCACGTATCCTGCAAAAAGTCTGTGCACCTCTCATACTACGGAAACAAC
>JAAYEB010000295.1 GCA_012728995.1 Fibrobacter sp.
ACCTGTCCAATTACTAATTATAAAAATGCGGGCTTTTTGCTCATTTCGGCTGAAAATGACTTTTCCAATAAAATCACAGTTACAGGTATTCAGATCAATTCCCCGAATTTCTTTCCTGTTTTTACCTCTACTGAAAATTTTGTCATAGATAACGGACAAACTCTGACATTTGAGATAAATAGAACCCTCGGTGAAATGACAAACGAAGATTATACAGGGGACCGGATTTCCGCATTTTACGATGTAAATGCGATGACCTTCGAATCTATGGGGTTTTCCGAGGGTGTCATAAAGAATCACGAGAGTTCGTGGGGTTACCATTATTACCTCAGGGATCACCTGGGGTCTACAAGAATGGTAGTCACGGATGGTGATGAGCTCGCGGGAGCGTATATGTATCAGCCGTATGGGACCATGGATGAGGTGGTCACGGCTGCGGTGGATCAGGTGAGGGAGAAGTTTACGGGGAAGGAATTTGACCAAGAAGGGGCTGACGAAAATGGGGTAGGTGGGATTCAGGCGTATTATTTCGGTAGAAGATTCTATGACCCCGAAATAGGTGTTTGGTTTTCTGCTGATCCTGTTGAGCAGGATTGGAATGTTTATAGCTACTGTGGAAATAATCCAATTATGTATGTTGACCCTTATGGATTGTCGTGGAAAGGTTTTTGGCGTGGGTTTGGTATTGCAATGGCTGATATGGCAACAGGTGGTTTAATATCAGGTTCTGCTCTTGCAACAGGAATGCTTGGGCTAAGCACTGCGGCTGCTGTTCTGCCTGTTGGGAATGCTATAGCTGATATCGGAGCAACTTTGAATATGATTAATGCTGCTAGCAATGCCGATGGCTTTGCAAATACTATTGGTGCTATGGCACGTATCGGTGCTGATTACTTCTTATTGGGAGGAAATATTCAAGATGCATTTGGGCACACAACAGGAATATTTAATTGGGCGAGTGGTGGCGCAATGGATTTTAATTATTACGGCAAAACTGGCAATGTGATTTATTCTGGTGGTTTCATGAATAGTGCATTTGATGCCTATAACAGAAAAAACAATGTTAATACTGTTGGTTCTGAATACTTTGGCAAAGCGATTTTTACTAATCAAGATTGGGGATCAGAAGATTACAAAAAAACTGTTGCGCACGAAATGAGGCACGTTCGTCAAATGGAGGATAGAGGTAGATTTATTTATTGGGCTGAATACCTCAAAGCGAACAAAGGTGTCGGTGTAGCATCAGGATATGATGATAATCCATTTGAAGTAGAAGCTGATTTTTATGGGTGGGCTTATGCGGATGAAAAGGCTTTAAATATTTATGGTGAAGGCGAAATAACCAATGCTTTGGTGCAGAAATTCAGAACGCTTAGAGGTTTGTCATCGGATTGGTATCCTAATAAATCGTGGCAGTATAATAATTAAGCTGTACGGGAGGATAGATGAAAAATATTTGGCTAATGTTTGTTTGTTTGATTTTTATTCAATGCATTGGTGATGCTGTACTTAATACAAGTTTGTATGTGGTTTTATCAAGCAATAGTAAGCAAGATGTCTTTTCTTGCGATAGCATTAATCCATATTTCATTAATCTAAGTAACAATAATGAAATAATTTCAGTTAGCGAATTGTCAAATGAACCGAATTATGGCGATTCAACTTGTTTAAGACGATGGAAACTTAATGGTAATAATTATTTGCAGAATGAAATCGCAATCTGTTTAGATGTATTGGATAGTACACTAATTTTAGACACTATTCAAATCTTAAGTCAAAAGGAACCAGCTTTAATGCTGCACATTGGCTGTAATTCATCTTTCTTAGGAGATGAATTATTGGATACTGTACCACTAAATTGGACAAATGAAAACTATAAGGACACTTTATTTGTTGAGCTCACAAGCTATCGATGAAAAACATACATTGCGAATCGCAGAAGGGGCTGGAAATTATTATGAAGAAATGTATGGAGCTGACCTTGGGTTTTAATTATAGAGTACTTATTCTCATTGGGGTTTTAGGATGCATGCTTATTAATTGCAATGGGGATCATTCTTGTAATTATACTATCGAGGGATATGTAAAAAACGCTATAGATTCCTTACCTATTGAAAATGCAACTGTTATTATAGGTAAGTTCGATTATGGTTCAAAATATGTTGGTCTTGAGAATAAAGAAATAAAAACGGACCAGAATGGATTTTATGTTTATCATATGGGATTTGCTCCGCAATATACATATTATTGTCCCGAAGCAAGCGAAATTGAAATGGGATTTTCTTACATTAAAAGTGGTTTTCAAAGAATTGACACAATATTTAGTAAGGGACAGATCACTGGTGAAGGGTCAAGGCATGAATCGACTTTGATCATGCCGCTAATATTTTTAAAAGAGTAGTTACTTGGGGGCCTCACTTTTTTTATCGATTAATAAAATAAATAGGAGGGGAATAATAAAGAGGGAAAAGGAGACAGAATCAGCAGAAATTAAGTTGAGAACATACACTCAGACCATTTTTTTTCCATTACTTATCGCAATATTTACGTGCTTATATTGTAGCTGTAGCGGTAATGATTCGTGTGGTTACGATGTTGTGGGTTTCGTAAGAATACTGCTGATTCAACTGTGATAGCAAATGTAAATGTTGCATAGATTACTTATAATTATGGTGATAAGGAAAACGGAATAGGAAGTAAAACCTTTATTACTAAGCAGGAAGACAAATTTTACTATGAGACTTCGTTAAGAAGTCCGGTTTTTTTGTCACTTTGAATACCACCTTTGCAAAGGGAACCATTATCGACGGATGTGTTGCTGAACGGATTAAAAATATTTTTTCATCCCTACGATTTTCTTGATACAGTTATTGCTTTTTCTTACATAGTATAAACTTACAGCAATAGATTTGGGGTGATTTTATGTTTATGAAAAAGTGCATCGTAATATTCAGTGTTTTAGTATTCTCCGCAAACGCATCAGACACACTCACTGAAATAATTGGTGAGAACGAACCTGAAAAAATTCAGAAAACTGAACCACTCGAAAGGGAATCTTTCCGTACTGGCTCTATTTATCTTAATGCAGGTGTTTTGTATGGGTCCTCCCTTGCCGGTATAGATGCTGAATTCGGGGTAAACAGGGTTATTGGTTTTATTGTAGGCGGTGGATTTGTCGGTCTTAATGCCGGCATGACATTCCATGTGCTTTCAAAAAAACATATTGATCTGTTTATTGCCGCTACAGGAGATTATATGCCCGGGCTGAAAACGGTTGTCCCGGACATCAGTTTTAACGTGCGTGGTTTTTTTGGAAAGAGAGCACGTGCTGGTGTATGCGGTAAAATCGGTATTGCAGTTGTAACCGTTAACAGGACATTGAACGGTTTACACTACGAAGCGGGGATGCCAATGCTGACATACGCGATAGGTGTTCCTATTAAAATCAAAAATTAAACATCTACAATAACCGGCTATGCAGCGGTTGTTGGCCTAATTATGTATTTCACAAAGTATAATTCAACTCCGTGAAAGGCCTTATATGCGATTAGTTGTTCCAATATTTACAATCCTGGCCTTAGCTATTCAGGCATTGTCATTTCAAACCTCTTCAGAGTCAGTGAATCCATTCAACCAATTTATGTCACCTTCTGGCGGTGTAAATTTGTATTCAGGTGATGCGGCATACTCTCACAATTTATTAACGTTACCTGGCCGTGGTGGAATGAATATCGGTGTTTCCCTGAATTATTCCAGCAACATTTATTTAAATATCAGAGTGTGATGGATCTATTTTTTCGAACAGTTTAAAGGTGTGTTTTTAGGTGGTTCTTTACGGTATATTCAGTTACCAACAAGGAGCCATTCATGTCAAAGAAGAACGTGTCCGGATCGTCGGTTGAGCA
>JAAYEB010000296.1 GCA_012728995.1 Fibrobacter sp.
GAAATGGACTGAGTTTTATTAAACACTTCCCTGCTTTAGTTGAGGATCTTGAAAAAATTGAAATACATTGTGTTCTGGATGGAGAAATTGTAATTGTTGACTCTGATGGGAAACCGGACTTTGGGCTTTTGCAGAATTACCGCCGTAGTGCAAACGGCACACTTATTTACTATGTTTTCGACCTGCTTTATCTGAAAGATCTCGATCTGAGAAATCTGCCTTTAATAAAAAGAAAGGAACTGCTTAAAAAACTGCTTCCTCAACTTAATCATATCCGTTTTTGTGATCACATTGAAGAGAGAGGCGAAGAGTTTTTTAAATTAGCGCAGGAGAATGAACTTGAAGGAATAGTTGCAAAAAATAGTAACAGTCCTTATCTTCAGGGGACCCGATCCCGATTCTGGCAGAAAATAAAAATTCACTGCAGACAGGAAGTAGTTATTGGCGGATTTACAGAACCTCGTTCGGGACGCACCGGTTTTGGTGCATTGATCTGCGGTATCTATGAAAATAACGAACTGGTTTATGTTGGAAGCGTTGGGGGTGGTTTTACTAATTCGATGCTTGGTGAAATAAGAAAGGTACTGGATCAGATTATACAGCCACAATCACCTTTCAAAAGCTCTCTCAAGACTTATAAAGAAACACACTGGGTTAAACCGGTTCTTGTATGTGAGGTGAAATTTTCTGAATGGACCCATGATGGTCTGATGCGCCACCCTCTCTTTATAGGATTCAGAGAAGATCGCAAACCAGATGAAATTCACAGAGAATTATCTCCCAAAAATAAAATCAGACTGGCGAGTTTGCAAAATTCATCAATGGAAGAAATTGTAACAATTGACGGAAACAGGTTGAAACTTACAAATCTTGATAAACTTTTCTGGAAAACGGAAAATATTACAAAAAAAGATACCATCAACTACTACAGGGAGATTTCTCAATTCATTTTACCACATCTGATTGATCGCCCACAATCCCTTCATCGCTTCCCCGACGGAATTGATGGAAAAGATTTTTTTCATAAAAATATTACCGATGCACCACAATGGATTGAAACTGTACAATTGGAATCGGATTCACAAATTGGAACCATCCGTTACTTATTATGTCAGAATGAATCATCACTGGTTTACATGGTCAATCTTGGCGCAATTGAAATCAATTCCTGGAGTTCACGAATCAATTCTCTGGATAACCCGGATTTCATGATTATTGATCTTGATCCTTTAAACTGCCCGTTTAAACTGGTTGTTAAAACTGCACTTGTAATTCATGACATACTCACCAGAACCGGCACAGATCACTATGTTAAAACTTCAGGTTCAACTGGAATGCATATTTTTGTACCTTTGGGTGCACTCTATTCTTATGAACAGGCCAGACAGTTTTCCCTCCTGGTATGTATACTGACACATAAACTACTTCCTGAAACCACGAGCCTGGAGCGTTTACCACAAAACCGCCAGGGGAAAGTCTATCTGGATTATCTACAGAACGTAAAAGGTAAGACAATGGCTTCACCATATTCACTTCGTCCCAAACCCGGCGCTCCAGTTTCGACACCGCTTGCATGGGATGAAGTAAATTCGGAAATAAGCCCAAAACAGTATAACATTACTGTAATACAAAAGAGAATCAGCATGTATGGTGACTTATGGTTTCCACTAATTAATAAAAGTATAGACATGCAAAAAAGTCTTGAAGCCCTGAAAAGGCTGTTCTGAACCGCCGGAGAATCGGAATATGAATACGTATACTGCAATAATACTGGCGTATCAAAGCCATGAAAAATCCAGAAAAAACGGAATGCACCCATCGGCTCTGCTTCCTGTTCATGGAAAACCAATGTTTAACTGGATTGTTGACATATTACGCGGAAGCAATAAAATCGGCGATTTAATTGTTATTGGCCCCCAAACTCTTGATGGTTTGCTTGGGATGCGATATGTGACAAAACGAATTTCTCCTGCAAATGCGACTTTCGAAAACCTTAAAGTACAATTTTTTTCTCCAGACTCCCAGCCCACGCAAAACAAAGGATACCTTGTCATTCCATCCGAGACCATTTTTGTCAAAAGTGCTGAAATTGATCAGATATTGTCTGCATATGATCTTGTCCGATCTGATATAGCTTTTCCCGTAATTAAAACAGACAAATTGAAACAGTTCCATGAAAGTTCTCCAGAATTAATTGAGATTAAAGACAACCTTGTCTCAGGTCTTATAGCTATAACAAAAGAGATTCAATATATCGGTTCTGTAATAACGGTTCTGAACAAATTTCATCCTGAACTAAATTTATTTGAATACAGAGATCAGACATTTTCATTTTTGACAGATGCTTTCATTAAACATATTCCCCCC
Organism: Fibrobacter sp.; assembly: GCA_012728995.1. GTDB lineage: Bacteria > Fibrobacterota > Chitinivibrionia > Chitinivibrionales > Chitinispirillaceae > JAAYEB01. The sequence goes on from JAAYEB010000296.1 coordinate 2,368, forward strand.
GATAGAATAAAGCTGCTTCATACCAGCAAAACATCCTTTTTTATTTCTGTTAATTCAGACAAACAGATAACTTTGGCGCAGAAGCTTCTGAATAAACCTTACCAGAACCGTTTTTCAAAAATCAAACTGATTCTGAATCCCAAATCAGGAAAAAGCAAACGTTTTCCATTTATTGGAAAACTGTTGGGTGTAAGATATCGTTCTATCGACACTTTTTTTTCACCTCACCAGTTTCAGAACCGTATTCTTGAATATCTGAACGAATTTGGTATTGATGCAGAACTGATTAAGAGTAAAAACTCAAAAAATGCAACCGAGATAGCAAGGGATTGTTCAAAAAGCAACTATGATTTGGTTATTGCTGCTGGTGGTGACGGTACAATTAATTCGGTTATCAACGGTCTGGCTGGAACCCAGACAGCCTTTGCAGCCATTCCGACCGGAACTGTAAACGTCTTCGCTCTTCAACTGAACATACCGGTTGAAATCCGCTCTGCATGTGAACTGATCGCAATGGGAAATGAAAAATATATTGACCTTGGAAAAGTAAATGAACGCTATTTCAGTTGCCTTTCCGGTATAGGTTTTGAAGCATATATAATGAACAAAACAAGGCCCGATATTAAAGGCAAAATCGGCCCGGCTGCATATGTATTATCTGGAATACGTCACTTTTTCGGCTATCGTTTCAGCAGGATTTATTTTACAATTGATAATAATCAGCAAAGGGATTATGGATATATTATAGTGGTAAGCAATGGAAAATATTACAGTGCAAATATGATTCTTTCTCCTGCAGCCAGTATGGAAGACGGGTTACTGGATATCATTGTATTTAAAAGTA
>JAAYEB010000297.1 GCA_012728995.1 Fibrobacter sp.
ACAAAAAGCCGGCCCATGAAGGCCGGCTTTTTAAAAAACATAATATGGCTTTTAATCAGCCGAGTGGCAGAAATGTTTTGCCCATTTTTTCGTTGAGGATTTCAGCAAGTGCTGTGTAGAATGCGCTCGCGCCGCAGAATATACCCTCGATACCTGCGATAGTTCCTATTGTTTTGCTTCCTGTGTAATCCCTTGCAGCAAGGAGGAAGAAAAGAATTGTAAGCGAAAGGAAAATAACCTGTGTCGCCCTGTTGCTGTTCCATGTTCCGATCCAGATAAAGAGTGTAAAAATTCCCCATACTACAAAGAAGCTTACCATAGCTGCTTCAGACGGAGCAAATGCTGCCCATGCAGGAACTTTAGGTATCAAGAGAAGAAATACCAGGAGAAGCCAGAAAGCGCCATAAGACATGAACGCTGCCTGTCCGAAAGTGTTGCCTTTTTTGAACTCCATTGTTCCGGCAATAAGCTGTGCCAGCCCGCCGAAGAATACTCCCATTCCCAGGATCATTGCATCAAGCGAATAGAGTCCGGCGTTGTGAAGGTTCAGGAGAATGGTAGTCATTCCGAATCCCAGGAGACCAACAGGTGCCGGATTAGCAAAATTGTTGTTACTCATAAAAAATCCTCCGATTTTATTTTTATACAAGCAGTTCACAGACAGATTAGTATAATACTGAAATATCCCGGCAGATCACCCCATGACCCGGCACATGTTAAACCAAAAGAATAACAGAGAAAATTTCAGAACCAACCAGTTCGAGAAATGCAATTTTGCAATGATCTCACATTTGCCTAATTTATCAACTCAATTTTTACTGATGATGCATAAAACAAAAAAAATTTAATGTTCATAAAACAGGAAAGGGGTTCCGATTAATCCCTTCCAACGAATTCATATGTCAATCCTGTGTTCAGAGAATACTACTGGTTTTCAACTGCTGCCACCTCTACAGCCACCTTTGACGAAATACCAACGGTGATGGCCACTTTAACTCCCACATCTACCCCGACGCAGTAATCCTCGTTTATTTTAAACTCCTGCCTGTCAACTGTAAGTACAAGATAGGTCTTTCGTCCCTTTGTCTCTTTCTTGATTTTTTCGACCCTTCCGGTCAGCACCTGTACATGATCAGTCTCGGCATCGGCGCCCAGCTGCCAGCTCTTGTTGAAAAATATAATCATGAATGGAACCGTAAGAAGGGCTACCATAGCCATAGACATACCCAGGGCCAGCTTTGTTGATTTACCGGCAACATACGAGGAAACAAGAAGTGCCGTAATGAGCGCATCAACCATTATAACTATAAATCCCATGTATCTGAAACGCCTGACCTGGGAAAGAAACCGTTTGGAAAACTGTTCCCGTCTTTCACCATCCACAATATCAATGTGTTTGATCATTTAAAATCCTCCATGTCTTTAATCAGGTTTAACGGCTGTTTAAGGAAATCCATACAAAGCTTTTGAGTTATTAATCGGCCTGAATGTATATTATGTAAACAGATTGAACTGATAGCAACAACTTTTTAAAATTGCACTTAAATATTAGCACACCGGCAGTTGTTCACCAAAGGAACAGCCCGTTACAAATGAATAATAACTTGAGTTAGGCGTTTTTTAGGCATAGCTACGCCACAAGTTTCAATGTTTTATAGATGTCTCTTTTAGAAACACCCTTCTTGTGTAAATCGATCACCTGATCAACGTACTTTCTTTTTTTCATCATTTTAAAATACTGCCGTGATTTTCCAAGACTCTGTTCGTTATTTGAGACCCTCAATGATTCAAGCAAAGCATACGCAGCAAATACAAGAGCACAGTATTTTTCTATTGCCTTCAATTTTCTCATCTGGTAATGACCCAGACCAAGACGATCTTTGCAGTAAAGATAACCTGTTTCAATATCCCAGCGGTAGCTGTAATATTTCATTATCTCTTCAGTGCTCAGGTTCAAATCCGTACTAAGGATGAACATTTTTGATCCGTCTTTTACTCTAACAGATATCAGTATTGCTACTTTACCGATACCTTTTAGCCAGGCTTCAATACGCCTGACTTTGAAGACTTCATCCTTGAATAATATTTTTTCAAAGGATGTGTTTCTCAGGTTTTTAACATAAGTTGACAGCTTATGTTTTTCACCATGCTCTCTAAACTGGAATACCCGGTTGCTCTTGAGTGCTCCTACAACTTCAAAATCCCTGGATTTAGCTGATTTTATTACTTTTTCTGACGTGTACCAGCTATCCACTAAACAATATATCTTCTCACTTCGTAATTGCTTAAATCCATTTATCATATCACAAGCGATTTCGGGTTTTGTCTTAAATTCACGGTTGCATTTCAGAGCCACATCTTCATTAAGATAAAACCGGAAATCATAAGGAAAGGATATTTTTCCAATCCGGTAATGACTCGTTACAATACTGTGTCCGTATACCGCACGCCCTTTTGTATGTGAATAATGCCAACCCAGTCCTTCTATCTTTTTGGGTTTACCCTGCTTTTCAACAACCGTATCATCTATTATCAAAAATCCGGTTTCTGATATACCTGAGAAATTCTTCAGATATTCCCGGTAAAATGACTGCACATCTTCACATGACCAATCAGTATCTCTTAAAAACTTTATATCGTTGCTTATATCTTTCGAATCAATCTGTAAGGCGTTCAGCTTTGATATTGTATGACTGCCGTCATATTCAATTATTCCTGACACCATCTGCTTAAAGTGCCTTGCCTGCGGTTTGGAAAATATTTTACCCGCCGTTGTAAAATACTTGTCTTCTGTTATCTGTTGTTTACTTTTTTATCCATAGGTGTTTTTAAAATACTATTCATAATGGGGCGAAAAATTAATACTATTTTTTGCCCCATTATTCTTTTTCTTTTAAAAAAACGCCTAACTCAAGT
>JAAYEB010000298.1 GCA_012728995.1 Fibrobacter sp.
CTTTTATTATTTTCAAAAATTTCAGTAATTTACAAACATGCCGACACGGTTTATTTTTACCTTCTTGTTTCAGGAAAAAATATATCTGAACCGGATTTAATCTGAATTGCCTGATTCGTATAAACGGTGCAAAGAAAGCAGGAAAATTAATGGAAGATGCAGTTAAACAAATTCTTTTACATATTGGCGAAGACCCGGAAAGGGAAGGATTAAAAAATACTCCTAAACGTGTCCATGCAGCATATAAGCACTTGATGCAGGGGTATAATCTTGACCCTCAGAAGATCCTGAAATCAGCCATATTCAGTGAAGAATGTAATCATATGATAATTGTGCGGGATATAGAAGTGTTCAGCATGTGTGAGCATCATATGCTTCCATTTTTCGGAAAATGCCATATCGGGTATATAGCTCAGGATCGGGTATATGGTGTCAGCAAACTTGCCCGTCTGGTTGATTGTTTCTCACGCCGGCTTCAGGTTCAGGAACGACTGACCCAACAGATTGCATCATGTCTGATGGAACCGATAGATGCTGAAGGTGTAGGTGTAATAATTGAAGCCAAGCATTTGTGCATGATGATGCGCGGGGTTTCAAAACAGAATTCTAAAATGATTACTTCCGCCATGCTTGGCAGTTTCAGAACAGATAACTCAACAAGAAGTGAATTTTTGAGATTAATAGGTATGGAAAGGGTTTAAAAGCTTCTCCCTGGCATACCCGATTAAATTTAACAATACCAGACAGAATAAAACCTGTTCAAGTTTTATTCTGTAAGTATTGATTTAAACTATCATCCAATTTTAAAACATAGTACTATTAATTTTACTTTTTAAGTAATATTATCGTAAAATTTCAAATCAGGTGAAACATGAATTTTACAAATGGATTAAATGAAAGTCAGAAAAAGGCAGTCCTTCATAACAACAATCCACTTCTTGTTCTTGCTGGAGCAGGAAGCGGTAAAACAAGAGTACTGACATTGCGAATAGCCCGTCTTGTGCATCAAAAAATATGTAAACCTCAGGAGATTCTGGCAGTTACCTTTACAAATAAAGCAGCCGGTGAAATGAAGGATCGAATATCCGATACAACTACTCCAAAAATTGCAGATGCAATGACTTTATGTACTTTTCACAGTCTGGGAGTAAAGATTTTACGTGAAGACGGAGAAATAATTGGTTTAAATAAAAATTTTTCCATAATCGATGAGCATGAAAAAATTTCGATTTTCAAAACAATTATGCGTTCTACCGGAATAAGAGGTCTGCAAAAAGAAGACCCACAGAAAATAGCAACAAGAATCAGCCTTGCTAAAAATGCATCATTAGACCCGGATCAGTTTAAATCTGACAATCCGGATCAACGCAAAATCGCAAGAGTATACTCCTCGTATAATAAGATTCTCATTAAACAGCAAACAGTTGATTTTGACGATCTTTTATTGTTACCTCTTCAGATTTTGACCAGACATCCCCAAATTCTTGCAAAGTATCAGAAAAAATTCAAATACATTTCCATTGATGAATTTCAGGATACAAACGCAGTACAAATGAAAATTGCATGCATGTTAGCTCAACCTCAAAACAATCTCATGGTTGTTGGTGATGATGATCAGGGGATCTATTCGTGGAGAGGTGCAGAAATCGAGAATATTATTTCATTTTCTTCACGTTATAAAAATTGTACAACCGTTATTCTCGATAAAAATTACCGTTCAACACACCAGATTCTGGCAGGAGCACATGCTGTAGTATCCAAAAACAGGGTCAGAAAACTAAAAGAAATTACAGCAGTTCGTGGAACTGGTGATCCTATAATGCATTATAAAGGGGATGATGAAGAGGATGAGGCAGTGTGGATTGCCGAAAAAATTGCAGATAACCACAAACACACATCATTTAAATATAGTGACCACGCTATTTTACTCAGGACCAATGCAATGATGCGTCGCTATGAAGAGGAACTTAGAAGAAAAAACATTCCTTATAAGGTCAGTGGTGCAACGAGTTTTTTTGATCGCAGGGAGATTAAAGACTTACTGGCGTATTTGAGATTTCTTTCAAACACCAATGATGAATTAAGTCTTATGAGAGTTTTAAAGGTGCCGCATAAAGGAATAACACCTTCAACGCTGGAAATTCTTGACGATTTTGCTGCTTTACGTAAAATGAGTCTTTGGGATGCAATGATTCGTCACAATGAACTTATAAAAATCAGTGATTTACAACATGGTAAAATCGAAAGTTTTGTATCATTTTGTCTCAAATACCAGGAATTTTTCTCTACAGGCCGACTAAGCAGTGCTGTACGCGAAATGTTAAACGAAACCGGATATCTGGAACATCTTAAGCGAGCAAGCAAGGATGAAAAAGACCCGTCCAGAAGAATGGAAAATATTGAAGAAATTGTTCACGGAATCGAAATATATGAACAGAAATTTAAAAGGAAAAAACCTACCCTGTCCGGCTATCTTCAGGAAATTGCACTGGTTTGCTCAGACAATGAAGATGACGATGAACAACAGAAAAGCGGCGTTGTACTTATGACATTACATAAATCCAAGGGACTGGAGTTTAATGTCGTTTTTCTTGCAAACCTGGATAAAGATTATATACCTTCACCACGTGCTGTTTCTGAAGGTAATATTGATGAGGAAAGAAGGCTTTTTTATGTTGGTATGACCCGTGCACAAAAGCAGCTTTATCTTACATACCCCGGAACAAAAGTTTACAGAGGTAAAAACAGGACAGTTACCCCATGCCCATTTCTCAACGAAATACCACAGGAGTACCTTGATGGAAAAATCGGCGAAAAACAGGACGAAGAAAAAATAGAATTTATTGAGAACTTTTTTAAGGAAATTAAAGGTAAATTTTCAGAAAAGGAACACGATGTTACAGAGGTTCAAGATAAAAACAGCTGATCCCGGGTAACTTAACCTGATTATGAACCATATTTTAATTACATGTTTTAAAAAATCAACTGATTTTTTCAGATAGAATTAACACAGGTTTTAATGAACATTCTACCACATCCCGAAGAACATAGTCCCAAACAGGGAATTGCAGTTTTACTTTTCAGTGTCGCAATTCTGGTACTGGGTAATAATCTTCAGGGTACCCTTCTTGGCGTCAGAGCCGGTATAGAAGGTATGAGGGAACAGAGTATTGGACTGATGATGTCTGCATACTATGGTGGCTTTGTTACAGGATCAATTCTTTTCCCAAGACTTGTTTATTCAGTTGGTCATATCCGCACCTACGCAGCACTTGCATCAATAGCATCAGCTTTGACTCTGTTGTATATACTTGTTATTACAATACCTGTATGGATAATATTGAGATTCTTTCATGGTTTGTGTTATTCCGGAATGATTCTGGTAATTGAAAGCTGGCTTAACGGATGTTCCGACAAGAAAAACCGTGGAAGCATCCTGGCAAGCTACGGAATAGTATTCTGGGGATGTTCTGCCATAAGTCAAATCCTGCTTACAACCGCTGCTCCTGATGGTATTTTTCTTTTTTGTTTAATTTCCATACTGGTTTCTTTTGCAATGGTACCGGTAACCCTTGCACCTTCACGAACTCCTGTAATAATTAAAACAAAGAGAATCAAAATTTCACGTCTTTTTACAATATCTCCATTGGGTGTTATCGGAGTATTAGCCAGTGGTTTGTGTATTGGAAGTGTCTGGGGAATGGGACCGGTTTTTGCCCAAAACATTAATTTCAACACTACAGGTATCTCACTTTTTATGGCTTCAATGATGTCCGGAACCCTTATTTCTCAATGGCCTTTGGGACGCCTTTCGGATAAAGTAGACCGCAGGGGTGTAATTGTCACAGCGAGCATTGTTGCAGGATCTGTAAGTCTTATTATGGCATTTCAGGAAAAGTATCTACTTCTGCCACTAACGATTCTTGCATTCCTGCATGGCGCATGTGCTTTTCCCCTTTATTCTCTCTGCGTAGCCCATGTAAATGACCGAATACATGAAGAAGAAGTTATCGGAACTGCAGGTACACTCATTTTTCTTCAAGGCATAGGATCGGCATCAGGCCCCTTTGCATCAGGTGTCTGTATGGGGTATCTTGGCCCACAAGGATTATTCTTTTTTGTTGGAACAGTACTGATTCTGTTATCACTTTACGGAATAATTGTTATTACACAGAGGAAAGCGGTTTCGGGCAGAATCAAACAAACGTTTATTGCATTACCAAGAATAAGCCACGTATTTTTAGAGAAATATGTACATAGAAAGAATCAAGGTAACTGCAAAACTAAGAATAAATCAAACCTGAGTGAAAGCAGTTGATTGACAAAAAACGCTCTGACATTTTAATTCCTGTATTTCTGAATAATTATTCACATTCATGGTTAGATATCGGACAACTCTAACCAAGCCAGATTGAATTACGTTTTCACCCCTGGTCCGGATATTCCAATCATTAAAAAGGTACCCAATTGCAAATCTAATGAACTGCATGATCTTCAAGGAATCGTTCAGCTTTACTTACAGCACGAAAAGCATGCGAACCGGGCAGCAATGGCAATTGGTTTTTGATCTGCAAGAAATAATCTCTTTCTTTCAGGAGTCTGAAACTTGCAGAAAAATTCAGATCGTAAACCCATCCTATCTGGATAAGCTTGAAATCGTTTACTGTTCTTATCTTTTCGTATTCAACAAAAACACCTTCATAAACCCCCTGACAGACTTCAGGAGTAATATCTGCACTCTCAGGATCTGCTTCTTTTGTAATATTCTTAGGAAATAAATCCGGATTCAAATAATAATTAACAGCAATCCGGAAGATATCAAGTTTATCAGCATCGCGGATCAATTTGCAAAACAACTGTTCCCGTTTATTCAGTGAGCATGGTATCTGTCTGGCATTATGAAAAAGAATAGCTGTTCTGACCATATCAGCATCTTCTCCTGGAAACTCTTTCATTATTTTGTGGTAGTCCAGTACAGATAACGCCAGTTCAGCATGATTGGCCGATTTGTGATCAGAAAAAGTCCTGTAATTTTTATACTGTTCATATCTCCCGATATCATGAAGTAACGCGATGATTCGAGACAGTATGCAATCTGTTTCATTCAACTTCAAACTTTCACATAACAAACCTATTTCTGAACAGACCCGTTGAGTATGTTCTACTTTCATCGTTACAGCATTGTCCAATTCGGTATCTTTTCCCATAAATTCAGAAGTATAATTCTTATACCATAAAGACAATTCACTGTAGAAATCGCCATAAACCATATAATTTTTCCTCAATTCATTTATATATCTGAATTTTAATCCGATTTAATAAGTTAAAAATTGTGTGCCATAAACCAAGATATATTTAATAAATTAAAAACCCATTAAAGGATTTTGTATAACCAAAATCTGACGATTAATTTTCAGCTTGTCCCGCAGTGCGGGAATGAGTTGCGGGAGCGGCACTACCGCAAAAAGGTTTTTATGTATGTGAAGGTCATATCTATCTTTCACCATTGTCGTTGTCGTTGTCGTAATCGTAATCGTAATCGTAATCGTGCACGGATGGATATTAAACAGTTCTGGATCTGATTCTTTTGCCAAATGTACGCGAAAAAGACTCACGTAAAGGAATCGTCTGATTGTGGTAAATATAATCTGTCTATAATGAGCGTCCAAGTCACTTATTCTGATTGTTTTGCGAATCACTGTTTCTTGCGGTTTTTGGAGAAGGGAACCACATTTGTGTAGATTTCCCAAATAGCAGTTCATTTTCCGAAGTCGCTTTTGGTGGCAGCTTTTTAATATGTGTATGACGAATTCTTGGCAGTTTAAATAAAGCCAGAGACCGTGTTTCCATCTCATATCTGGAGCCACATTCAAAAAGTAGAAGTTCCGAAAATGGAGTTGGATTTTTTGTATCCAGAACCAGTTCCCAACGTTCGTCTGAAGGACATTGTGGCAGTTTAAAAGTAACCGGTTCATAATGGGCATTAAGCAATATGAGGAGTGTATCATCAACTATGTTATCCCCATGTTCATCTACTTCATCGATTGCATCACCAGCAAGGCGTAACCCAAGATAACGAATCTGAGAATTATTCCAGTCTGATTTTGCCATTTCACGCCCATCAGGATGCAACCATGTAAGATCTTTGATAGCCAAATGGTTTGAATTATGTCCACTGAAAAAACGTCTTCTCTGCAGGATCGGATGTTTGTGGAACACCTTGATAATAAAACGGGTAAACTCAAGAAGTTCTTGTCCTTTAGTATCAATATCCCAGTTAATCCATGATGTCTCATTATCCTGGCAATATGCATTATTGTTTCCATTTTGGGTTCGACCAAATTCATCACCGGCCAGAAGCATCGGAACCCCTTGTGCCAAAATTAAGGAAGACAAAAAATTTCGTTTCAGGCGCTCCCGCAAATTAACAATTAGTGGATCATTTGTTGGCCCTTCGATGCCGCAATTCCAGCTCAGGTTATCATCAAAGCCATCTTTATTATCCTCCCTGTTACTTTCATTATGTTTTTTATCATAACTTACAAGATCATTCAGGGTGAACCCGTCATGTGATGTCACAAAATTAATGCTTGCATAAGGTCTGCGGCCACTGGTTTCATAGAGATCACTGCTGCCCGAGAGGCGATAAGCCAGATCACCAACCTGCTGCGGGTCACCTCTCCAGAACCGGCGTATTGTGTCGCGATATTTACCATTCCACTCAGCCCATAAAACAGGAAAGTTCCCTACCTGATATCCTCCAGGTCCCAGATCCCATGGTTCAGCTATCAGTTTTACCTGGGATATTACAGGGTCCTGATGAATCACATCAAAAAAAACACCCAATCTATTTACATCATGAAGTTCCCGGGCCAGTGTAGAGGCCAGATCGAATCTGAATCCATCTACATGCATTTCTGTTACCCAGTATCTCAGGCTGTCCATAATTAATTGAAGTACATGCTGATTAAGCATATTTGGAGAGTTACCACATCCGGTATAATCAAGATAATAGCGTTTATTCTGCGGAGAAAGATTATAATAACTTGAATTATCTATCCCTCTGAAACAAAGAGTCGGCCCCAGATGATTCCCTTCTGCAGTATGATTATATACCACGTCGAGAATAACTTCTATACCCTCCCTGTGTAATGTTTTCACCATAGTTTTAAACTCATCCACCTGCTGCCCTGCAACTCCGGAACTTGAATACTTTGCATGAGGAGCAAAGTAGCCAATAGAATTATATCCCCAGTAATTAGTCAGATTTTTCTCCGACAGGAACCGTTCCGGTATAAACTGATGTACCGGCATGAGTTCAATGGCTGTTATTCCGAGTGTATGAAAATAATCTATTATAACCGTACTGCTTAAACCTGCATAAGTTGCTCTCATCTCCGGAGGGATTTGTGGATGTAAAGCAGTAAAACCTTTAACGTGCAGTTCATAAATCAATGTTTTATGCCACGGGATTTGTGGCCTTGTATCATTACCCCAACTGAATGCAGGATCAACAACTACACACTTAGGCATATAGGGAGCATTATCTTTGTCATCTTTTTTCAGATCTTCTTCCGAACTCCCCACAACATATCCAAACAGGGAATCGTTCCATTTAATATCTCCATCAATAGCTCTTGCATAAGGATCAAGAAGGAGTTTAGCAGGATTGAACCGGTGTCCTTCCTGAGGTAAATATGGTCCATTAACCCTGAAGCCGTATTTAAGACCCGGCGTTGCTTCAGGAAGGTAAACATGCCAGACTTGATCGGTATGATGGCTCATTTCTATTTTGGAGAATTCGACTCCTTTTTCATCAAACAAACAAAGCTGCACTTTTGTAGCAGTATCTGAGAACAGGGCGAAGTTTACTCCAGCACCATCCCATGTTGCACCTAATGGGTAAGATCTCCCTGGCCAGACTTTAACAGGTTTTACAATCATGAAGTTTTTCTTTGAAAAAGAGTTAACATTCCCAAACAAGGTAGAGCAAAATCAACACCATCAGAAACTCTTTAACAAAGGGAAACTCATTTTTCCTGATTCATCAAATCGTTATTCTCTGTCAAAGTTTCCCTGATCAATGCTTTAATCTGTTCACGGTCAGATAACCCATCCACTTTTAATGATATCGGCTTACTGTTTTCACCAAAAAATAAACTTCTGTGTGGAAAAGGTATTTCAATACCAAGTATATCAAACCTTTTTTTGATTCGGCGATTCATTTCACGACCGACAACCCATTGCATGATTGGAACCGTTTTTATTCTCGCCTTTACGATTACAGCAGAATCGTTAAAAGAATCGACACCCAGTACTTCAAGAGGTTCCAGGATTGATTTTTTATATGCAGGATCTTTTATCATTTCATCGGAGACGTCTTTAAGTATAGATACAATTTTGTCGGTATCTTCTTTATAGTTAACCCTGATATCAAAAACATAAAAAGAAAATTCATGTGTCATATTTGAAAGGGATGTGATTGAACCATTGGGAAAAACGTGAACTGTACCATCCAAACTCCTTAAAACTGTAGTTCGCAAATTGACCTGCTCCACATATCCACCTGTACCGTTTATTATAGCTACATCACCAACCCTGATTCTGTTTTCAAATATCACAAATAATCCACTTATGATATCTTTAACAAGATTCTGTGCGCCAAACCCGACAGCTACACCAATGATACCAACCCCGGCAAGCATGGCCTTGATATCAAATCCGATTTGATCCAGTGCCACTAAAACTGCCATGATAATAATTGAGATTGTTGAAATTTTCTTAATAATTTCACTTAATGTAGCTGCTCTTTTTTCTACTTCAACCTGACTGGATCTGCCCGACTCAAGCATCCTGTCAATTGCAATCTTTTTAAACCTTTTAACAAGCATGTTGGTAATCTGTAACAGTATAATAGTAACTATAAAAATTATCAATAGATAGACACCATTTCTTAAAAAAGGCACACCTTTTAATTTGTCAATTATTCTGTATAAACCTCTTTTGGATGTATTTTCATTATTTAAAGCAATGCCCATTTCTGAATTGAGAGCAACTGCTTCCGGATCTGGTTTCGCGGTCATATTTTGAACTTCAAGAAGTTTACGTAATGAGCGGACCGTTTCCTGCACCCTCTGCGAATCCTCAAGAAACTCAATTGTTGATTCAATTTCAGACGACTCAGATAATTTGATTTTTCCGGTATCCTGAGAGTTAATATTAAAAGACAACAAACAGACAAAAATTAGTGCAACTAAATATTTCATATTTAACTCCCTGTGATAATTATGAGAATGATGATTTATAAGATACAATGAACGTTGGAACATTGAATACCAAAACGAACTGTTTAGTAAGTGATTATAATTACTTTTAACATTAATAACAACTACTATCAATATTATTACATGAATAATAACGTAAAGGATTATATCCGCAATCCCTCAAAACCCAAAAACTACCATCTTCGCCCCTAATCGCGGATGTAATTCCGTTGAACGAAGCCGGGCGCCTGCAATAATCCCTTACATATTATATAGGAATTTGAATGCCTGGGTTTCTTGCCAAACGGCCATTAATAATATAGTATCGGCAGTTAAAGGGTGGTAAATTTGGACGAAAAAAAGTAAAATTTATACATTGAGCCAGTGTATCTGTACTAAAATGGTGTAAACTTATCGATTTTAAAAATAGAGTACCCTGTGGCTTAAAAAAAGCGATTGTTCCGGAACGACACGAATCGCCTCCGGTTTCAGAAGTTACTAACAACTGCTCATCTTTATGCATCTGGGCCCTAAGGTATCCCTCCCGTAAGAAAGATTAATCGTTTCCTCCTGGGGAATTCACCTGTCTGTATAAGGCGACCCTTCCCGCACTTCCCACATACAAGAGGGTCTTTGCCCGTAAGCTTCTCTATGATATCATACCAGTGGACAGGCTGATCCTTATTACTATCTTCAGGTTTAACTTCCGAACCAAGCAGCTTTTTGCAAAGAGGCATAAGCGTTTTGTGCAACCTGTTACTCAAAAAACCAAAGTGTCGTATCCGCATGAACCCGGTTGGAACCACATGCAGCATAAACCTCCTGATAAACTCCTCACAGCTCAAAGTCATTTCCAGACGCCTCTTGCGTGTGTAATCCTTGAAGCTGAATGTAACGGTACCTTTGGATTCATTAACCTCCTTTATCCTCCTGTCCGATATTGCGATCCGGTGTGTATAGGAGCCCAGGTACTTTATCACAGCCTGAGGGTTGGCAAAAGAGGGTTTTGCATACACTACCCACTTCTTGCGGTAGAGGGTATTATAGAGAGCCTGCAGGAGTTTAGGGTCATTATACTGCTGTAAGCTTCCATGTAATACGATACTCTTATTTGCAATGGCACGTTTAAAATATGCCATAAGTTTACCCTTGAATAATTTGCGCATAACCGGAGCAGGAAATAGATAGTTTTTTCGCGAATATATCCACTGAGAATGGTCTTTTGCCAATGCTCCCCCGGGAATTATACTATGAATATGAGGATGGTCCATAAGGTTAGATCCCCATGTATGGAGAACAGCAATAAAACCTGCTGTTCCACCCATAAATCTGGAGTTTTCACCAAGCTCTTTTATCGTTTCGGCCACAGCACGAAACATAAGAGAATAAAAGATGGATTTGTTCCTCAACGCAAATGGGTTGAGCTGCTCCGGTATGGTAAAGACGAGATGAAAATACTGAACCGCAAGCAGCTCTTCTATTCTCGCCTCTACCCATTGTGCTGAAGCATACCTCTGGCATCGAGGGCAATGCCTGTTGCGACAGGAGTTATATATGGTAAGTTCGTGGCTGCATTCCGGGCAACACCATACATGGCCTCCCATTGTTTCTGTTCTGCACTCCCTGATTGCATTTGCTACCTTATAATGGTCAGATGGAAAAGGTCCGTTCTTTCTGGCATAGCTGTCGAAATGTCGGCGAAAGATAGTTGCAATAGGTGATTCAGACATTGTAACCTCCCTCTGTGGAACACTGGTTCTCGAGCTGATCGAGAGGACTCTTTACCATTCGGATAAGATCGTTACAAACATGAATGTATCTTGCGGTGGTTCGGATATGCTCATGCCCCAAAAGTTGCTGAAGAACCGGTAACCTTCCATCTGTTTCAAGAAAGTGGGTGGCAAAAGTGTGTCTGAGTACATGTGGAGTGATGGTCTTTTTGATTCCCGCACGTTTTGCTGCGTTGCTCACTGCAGTTTCAGCCATGTGTGCAGAAAGCTGTTTATCTCCGTGTCCCTCAAAAAGCCACTGTTTGGGTTTAAGGGCACGGTAATATTGTTCCAGTGTTTTAAGGCAGCAGGGAGAGAGAATTGTGAAACGATCCTTTCCGCCCTTGGCATTACGAACATGGATAAGCATTTCCTTTCTGTCCAGATCGGAAAACTTCAGCGCAACACACTCGCTCACCCGAATACCTGAACTGTAAAGAGTTTCTATTATAGCACGGTGTTTGAGGTTATCTGTGTGGCTCAGAAGTAGTTTTATTTCGTGACGGGTCAGGACCTCTACCAGATGTCTGTTGGTCTTGTGTCTGCGAAACGAAGCCATGAGAGGAACTTCAGGAAGGAATATTTCGTAAAAAGCTCGTAATCCATAAAAAATGGAGTTATAGGAGCGGGGAGCATACTTTCTTTCATCTATGAGATGAAAGAAAATGCCCTGACATCATTGATCGTTACATTTAGTGGATGCTTATGAATGAAGTTCTGGAACATCTTTACTGCATCGCAATATGACTTAATAGTGCGGTCAGACTTATCATCTATCTTAAGTGCTCTGATAAACTCTTCACGGAGGGAACCGCAATTAGCCGTAAGGTGTGCCGGAGCTTCCACTGAGGCAGGCTTGCTAACAGATCGCTTTTTCACATTTGAAACTTTGTGCCTGAAATCTTTCTCTCTAAGAGAACGTTTTTCGGAACGCTTAGTAACGTTACTATTGGCTGATACTGACATGTAAACCTCCTGTGAGTAAAATTTAAAAAGATGTAAGCCCCATGCTCACAGGATATAAATAAAATATTGTCAGGATAGGTTAATAGTAATATGGGGAGAAAGAGGGTTTTGCCGCCGCGGAGCGGCTTTGTTCAACGGTTGCTGTATTTATCCAAAACTATTGACATAGGCCGGATTTTTTGGTTATCAGTTTATTTTCAGAACCATATATCCAGAATTCATGATGAAATACTACAAAACAGTTTAATTTTCGGCACAAAAATGTGATTTATTCATTATTTTAATATCTTGCAGCGATTATTTTTGATACTGTTAATCCGGGTATTAATAATTATAATGAATAATCAAATTATATTGTATTTGGTATAACTATTGCAGCAAATATTCTAAAAATCAGGAGTATATATGTTAAAGCTTTCGTTGTTTTTTCTGATCATCTCTGTTATTTCAGCGATTCTTGGTTTTGGAGGATTAATTGCGTCAGCCTGGATCGCAGAAATAATCTTTTACATTTCATTATCTGTTTTTGTTGTTCTTCTCATTACGGGTTTAGCTTTAAAACCACCAAAAGTATGACCAATACCAACAGGGGGAATTATGAACAAAGGAAAAACATTAACATTTATCTCTGTCATTACAGCAGCTCTTGTCAGTTTGTTTGTAAAACATATGCCTAAAAGGAAAAAATGTCTACTTTCTGTAAAGAATTGTTTTTTGAAGAAAAACATGGATAAAATGTTGAAGATGTTCGGTAGAACTGTAAAAAGACCATCAATCTACTCCAGATGCATGAAAGTAGTAAATTTAAGATGATTCTATGAACAACTTGTAGTACTTTAGTGTTTTTTCCAAGCAGTTTTTCCGGAATAAGTTCAACAACTTTGTGTTAAATCAAAACACCAGATAGTGTGTCTGGTTCCTTTATAACAGGAACTCCTGGAAAAATTGATAATGTAAACCTGATTAACAATTTGGAATCTATTTTTACTTTAAAGGATTTTTTTTCTCTTTTTTCAAACTCAAACCCGCTAATATTCTGATGTATTCAGACGTAAACAGTAGCAGTAGCTAATAAATGGTGTTTACCTTACAGATAACATTCCTGAACTATCCAATGTGCTTGTCTTCCAAACTTTTTTTCTTGAAGACAAACTGAGAACGGAAGAGTATGAAACGTCTTCAGTTGCAGAAAGGTAAAAAATGAAAACAATTGAACAAAGCGTTTTAACTGCAATGGATTATACAGACAGAGTGATTTTGCCTTGTCTGCCATATATACTTCAAGACTTTTTGGAAATTAGCTCCGATCCTGATGTAATAGCAAATCTTATACAAAATTGCCTGTCAGATATCAATTTCCTTAAAATTCTTAATTTAGGATATATAAAAGGAGCTGTTTCATAATGAATACCAACATTAAAAGATTAAATACAGAAATAATCGATGATTATCTGATTTTCTTTGAGAATATAATAAAGATTGATAAATCCGAATGCGGAAACTGTCATTGTATGTTCTTTCATACTGATGAAAAAGCGAAAGAATGGATTAATAGAACAAAAGAAAAAAATAAAAATGATGCTGTTGAATATATTAAGAGTGGCAAGTTATCCGGATTTCTTGCATATGCTGGTAATAATCCAATAGCATGGTGCAATGTTAATGAAAGAAATAATTTTAAATTTAATAAAAGCCGGTTTCATATTTTACATGATGATAATAATGCAATATCAGTGGTATGTTTTTATATTATGCAAGAATACCGCGGTAAAGGAATAACAAATATCTTGTTAAAACATATTATTAATTATTATGACAACGGAAAGTATGATTATTTAGAAGCTTACCCATCAACAAACAAAATAAAAAGCAATGAAAATTATCACGGACCTCTTTCTTCATTCATAAAAAATGGCTTCTCAATTTTTAAAGAAATGGAAGAAACAGATGATTTTGGTGATCATGAGACATATAATATTGTAAGGTATTATTATTTGTAATTTATTGAAATGAGGTAAATTATTGAGATGAAAAATATGGAAATAAAGAAGTTTATTGAAAACGAAATAACATTCATGGAATTAGTTGAAAAAGCCAAAGAAGTTTATAACCCAAGAAAAATATCACCTTTTATTGAGGCCGGCGGTGTCTCTGCTGCTATTCTTACAGAAGATAACAATATCTACACTGGTGTCTGCATCGATACTTCTTGTTCACTTGGTATGTGTGCTGAACGCAATGCAATAGCCAATATGATTACAAATGGTGAAAGCAAAATTAAAAAGTTAGTGTGTTATTGTGGGGCCAATATAATCGGGAGCCCATGTGGAGCATGTAGAGAGTATTTGATGCAGTTGGATAAAGAAAGCGGAAATATTGAAATACTAACAAATCTGAAGGAAATGAAAACTGTCAGGTTGAAAGATTTGATACCAGATTGGTGGGGTGCTCGTTTTGAAAGTCGTGATCAGGAAAGTAATTTTGTTGAAATTTGAGAAAGGAATCGCTCGAAACAGGCATTGTGGCTCGATCGATTCTGCCAAAAACTTCAAGACTTGCAAAATGATATGATTTGATTCATACTGTTATCAAACCAGACAGATACAATTTTAAAAGATCTACCCGTTTGCTGGAAAAACAGAGGTCTTAATCAAATTATTTTATTTACCCAAATGGGCACTGCGGGCATGGACATTGATATCATAATCAAAAACATGCTTATCCACTCAGTCATGAAGAATCATCCATATCCTGATTTGTGAACATTAATCGACAACTTTTTTCCTTCATCACTGTAATATATGAGAATTATAAAAAAAATGTAATTTGTATATTATTCGTCCAGTTTCTTTCTATCTCATTGATATTTCTTTTCGCAGCATTATACTAAATAAACACACCTTATAAGATCCAGAATAGATTTCTTTAATTTGTTAAAAAGAATATTGAATTTGAACAAAATGTGATGTTAGAATTTGGTGAATCGATCACATATCTAATCCCATCTCCTGAAAAAGGCACTAGCATTTATAAGCCCATTAAGGAGCAGATCAGTGCACTTTTGTTGAATCTTGGAGTTTATTA
>JAAYEB010000299.1 GCA_012728995.1 Fibrobacter sp.
ATACAATGTAACAGGGATGGAAACGGTTATGTTTGTTGATTTACAATGATAATATTTGTTCTCTTCTGCCAGATAGATATTTGTATCTGATCCAATATACAAATATTCATTTGAACGATTAATACTGTATTCATTGGTGAAAGGTATTTCTATACCTGCCTCAAGTCCGATATTTACCCGATTTTTGATAACCGGTATTCCGCCATAAATGGAAAGTATATGGGTATCCAAGTACTTGTACGTATTACTGTAATCCCATAGCCAGGAATAGGACAATCCGAGTGATGGCTTATTAATAGTCGTAGCAGATATTGTGAATGGAAGAATTAATATAGCTAATAAAGTAAATACCATATTTTGTAATTATGAAATAAGATGCATGCTCATTTCTGAAAGAGCTGAAAGCCAACTTCAATGTTAAGCAATACTTCCAGCTCCTTGATAATCAATCGTAAATATCACAGAAGACATTGAGTCATCTTTCGTTTTTGTCATGTGCATCTTCAAGACCTTTTAAGATCTTTAACCAATAATACTTCACATGTATTCCAATTCTAATAACGTCCCGGTTTCTCTTTAGCTCCAACAGAAGGTAAAATTAACGGGAGAATAAGAACTGAGATAATTAGCATAACTTTTCGCTTAGAATAAATTTGACAATCCAGATATTCCCTGTAAAACCGAAACTGCAGATTTTTCACCTATCCCACATATTCCCAAGCTTATACTGAAAACATTCATGCTTTCGCCTTCAATCCAAGTAATTGTATATGCCGGTTCAATTTGAAGTCCGAATATATTACCGACTGGAATTATCAGCCCTCCAGCGATCGGCAATGAAAACCCATTTAATGATCCTTCCATAATACTTCCCCCGATAATCGTAAAGTTTCCGCCAGAACGGACATAAGGGTATAGTTTATCATCCAAATTGAAAACACCCCCGATTTCAGCACCTATCCCGAACTGATTTATTCCTTCTCCCTCAACAAACGATCCTGTATACGAAAAACCTGGCCCGATCATAAAGTGGTCTACAGGAAAAAACCGTAAAATTGGTGAAATCTGTATCATATTTAATCTGGAATCATCGCCTTTAAATCCCATTGAAGAAAAACTGAATAAACCACCTAACCATTTGCTCCCTTGTTTTGAAAAATCGCTTGCCTGTAAATTCGATGCTGAAATTATTGATATTGTAATTGCCATTATTATTAAAATTGATTTTTTCATTGATTAATTCCTTTCTGAAATATTAAAGATGATACACTCGCTAATCTGTCCTTTGAAACTTCAGGCAACACCCAGCTCACTATCGTAACTGTAATATAAAAATGTTATGATCAAAACAGGTTGATATATTCAGAATATACATAAACTCACATGTTAAAAATGGTAAAAATAAATATTACTGAAAAATAATCAAATATACAATTCTATAAAGATATGTAAATTTGTACAAAATTGGTACACCTTTAAAAAAATTGACAGAATTCATTTATTCATACTGCCTTTCAGGCTTTTTTAAAGGTGAATATTGTTTATTTACTTGTCCATACCCCGAAATTAATACTTTAACAACTCAATCGCTTTCTCCAAAATCGCATCGACATTGTTATCATATTCTTGTTTCGTCAGCCAGACCGCAATATCCGGATAAATACCATTGTTTTCCGTTTGTTGCATGTCGGGTGAGACTTCTTGCCATGTTCGAAAACCGGTACAGCCATCCGTTGGGCAACTCCCTGGTAATCGGACTCCCCCCACCGCCTCCGGTTGTGTCGCCCACAAGCATAACGTGAGGAAATGCCTTCATAAAAAGTGCAAACATCTCCGCAGAACTGTAACTATATTCATTTATAAGCACACAAACCTTCTTGTGATATGCATTTTCTGCTGGATTTATGTAGTGATCTTCCCATTCATTGAAATCTCCATGGCCGGGGCCATTTTTACGTCTTGTTTTACAGCACAGCCGGCTGCTGTCCGCAAATCTGCTGGCTATTTTTTTCGCGTTCTGACTATCCCCCCCTCCATTGTTTCTCACATCAACGATCATCCCCTTTGTGTTGCTGAATTTGGCAATGATCCCATCAATACGATCGTAATCAGATGGCCGTTCCCGAAAATTCCTTATATACAGATGACCAATATCCAGATCTCTGATCTTGCCGTAATACATAGTATTGTTAACCTGTGTGGTATCAGCCAGATAACTTATCACGGCATCGTGTCCGATCCAGTTTGGAGTTGGTGCGTTGTTGTCCCGATAGTTATAATACGCAACTCTTTCCTCGTTCCACACAGTTACGTGGCCATCCCGCAGCAGATTCACTATTTCCTGAAAATAGTCCAGCAGAGTAACTTTTGTAGCTTCTAAACTCCTGTCAAATAATTTCTGGTTAATTCCGTTTTTACCGATTTATTTCATATATCCACGAATCGATTTTAGAAAAAAGGGATGCGGCATTTTCAGAAGCAATAGTACCGTGCCCAACAGAAGGAACCACAAACAAAGAAATATCTTTTTTACCGTCTTCAACCAGATTTTTATATCTTTTTCGTAGCAAAGGATACTCGGGATCAAGTTCTCCAATAACAAACATTATAGGGCAAGTCAATTTTTTCAGTTCTGGAATACTTTTGTAGTTAAAACGCTGATGCCACCATAATTTGGAATAATATTGCCATCTGCCCTTCGTATTAACGCCATCTCTAATTTCTTTTATTTTTTCCAATTCACGTGGTGAGTAATTCCTAGAAACTGATTCGAAAAAATCTTCATTTAAACATGCTGAGAGCCAGATGAGCCCAGCAGTATTTTGATAACGTGCAGCAACTGCCCCTGCTATGGTTGCACCCTCGCTATGCCCCATTATGAAAACGTGTTCAGAGTCAATCTGGGGATA
>JAAYEB010000300.1 GCA_012728995.1 Fibrobacter sp.
AAAATCACAGTTGGGTATAATGGAAGAAGGTACCGCTTTTATTGGTGATGCAGATTTGTCTTACTCTGTTTATCTGTCTTCCGGAAGAGATGATCAACCGATATATAAGCCTAACGATCTTTCTGTTGGCGGACAGCTTCGTTTCGGACTTCCTGTACTTGATGAATTAAGGATAGGTTTGAGCGGATATACAGGAAGAGTAAATACAAGACTGAGATCAATGATAATGGACTATGAAGGTATTGAATATATTGATGACATCTTGTTTTTATACCGTGAAAACATAATTGGTGGTGACATTCGGTTGTCCATAAATCCACTTACAATTCAGGCAGAGGTTAATTACAGTAGATCTACAGATTATATGAATGATGATTCAACATTTGGAACTTTGGGAACATATGTCCTTGGTTCTGTTGACATCCTTAAGAAAGAAAATGTCAGTGTTACTCCCTACGCATTCTATGAATACGTTAAATACATTGATCCTCTCAACAACCCTACAATAGACCCCATGATGGTAAGTGATGGTTATCACAAGTTTATGGGCGGGATAAATTTCAGGGCTTTTACAAACTACGGAATAAAACTTGAATATAATTTCACACGTCTTCTTTTAGGAGATGATCCAGACAAACTAAATGATATTTCAGGAATTGCATCACAGTTCTATATAGCATTCTAGGAGGTTAACAATATGAAATTTATTATAATGACAATGGTCATATCGTGCTGGGTTGGAGTGTTATTCTGTGGTGAATATGTTGTTATTGTAAGCAATGACAACCCTCTGACTTCAGTATCCAAAGCAGATCTTAAACGTGTATACACCGGAAAAATGAATAATATCAATGGAAATACTGTTAATCCGGTAAATATATCTCTTAATGATCCTGCAGCTGCATCATTTCTTGATGAAATCGTTGGAATGGGAGTAGCAGATTACAAATCATTCTGGCTTGCAGAACAGATAAGGGGAGGAAGCAGCGCACCATCAGTTAAAAATTCAGCTGATGATATGCTGTCTCACATAAAAAGCAATACAAACGCAATTGGATATATACCAAAGGGGTCAAATCCTGATGGTGTCAAAGTTCTGACTGTAAATTGATATGCAATAAAGAAGCGGCATTCCTGTTTAGATGCCGCTTCTTTTCTCTGCAACTGTATATTCTTACCTCAACAGTAAAACCTGTTTCGAATAACTTTTTGAGAGATGAAAGATTGAGTTTTGATTAAACAAGATTCTAATATTATTATTTACGGGATTTTTGTTGCAGGTTTATTTTAATATTGGTGAACATGTTTTTGACTGCTTTGCGGAGTATTTCGCGATCCAGTTCAATTTTGGGTTCGGAAAACGTTCCATATAGTTTGCATTTAAAAAAACGTCCGTAATCCCTTCTTTCCAGAGAAGCTGTAATCATGCGTGGAAGTTCAATAACAAAACTATCTTTTATTACACCCTCAATCTGCTGTTCAAGCACTCCATCATTGGAAAACCAGCCTTTTGATTCAAAACTGATCTGATCTCCATTTCCGCAAATACTTATTTCATACCTTGAATCCGGTAATTTTTTAAAAACGGTTTCTGTATTTTTAAAGCTCAGTTGTTTCAACTTGTCTGCAGACAGCAGTTGTGCAAAGGCTATCTGAACCGGTAAATCGGATATT
>JAAYEB010000301.1 GCA_012728995.1 Fibrobacter sp.
ATAAACAATAAAGTTGCTTTTAATCTTGAAACAGCTTCATCAGTTGAGCTGTCTGTTTATACACCCATGGGAATGTTGGTTCGAAGACTGGAAACCGGTCGGCTTAAAGCTGGTGTACACACAATCATGCTTAAGAATCTCACATCCGGATTTTACTTTGTTTCACTTAAAAATGGAAACATGATTAATACCAAAACTATGCTGGCAAGATAACAGCCAGCATAGACTCTTATCAGTTTGCGATTGAGAGAATGTGAATTCAGGATTGATTCCGACTCAGAGCCCCGAGTTCTGACCCTGGATGCTTGTTCTGTTCCAATTTTTAATTCCAATATTTTTCATAAATAAATGGCAGGATAATTGCGCTTTATACGGATTAGCAACCTGAACCTGACGGATTCAGGCAGGAGATTTTAACAAATGATTTGTTTGTCAAATAGGTCCGGGAGCTTCAATGAAGTTTGGAATCGCTTTATCCATACTCCAGATCTGTGTGATTTTTTCCTTAACGTTTTCAGCGGATTCAGATAATGATACAATTTTTCCGGTCTCCGAAAATCTCAGGCAAAATGTAACTTTCTGGAAAAAAATCTATACTCAGGTTTCTATAAACGAAGTACTGATCCATGACAGTGAATTTCCCGGTATTATTTATCAGAAAGTGTTTAAGGGTGATCTGACCGGAAAACAACTGGATAAGTATCTTGTTAAACCTGTAAACAGAATTGTTGGGGCAATTAAAGCGGTACAGGAACAAGAGGTAACATCATGGGATAAACTTGACTGGGAAATAGCGTCGATCTATTTGGAATATCCGCCTGAAGCATTGGAGAATGCCCATAAACGTGTCAGATTTCAACAGGGGCAAAGGGAGCGGTTTATTGAAAGTCTTAAACGTTCTGGTGCTTATCTGGATACTATAAGGTCGATACTTGGTTCGTTTGATCTTCCACTTGAGCTGGCTTATCTCCCGCACGTGGAATCCTCATTTAATTATGATGTGTATTCGAAAGTCGGTGCGGCGGGTATATGGCAATTTATGCCACTTACAGGGAAAGCTTTTCTTACAGTAAACAGTTACATTGATGAAAGAAAGGATCCGATATTATCAACTTATGCAGCTGCAAGGCTTCTTGCACGAAATTATGAAGTTCTCCAATCGTGGCCGTTATCACTTACGGCATACAACCACGGAATTACAGGAGTATTGAAGGCTATTTTGCAGACCGGCTCCAGAGATATTGGTGTTATTATAAAAAAGTATTCCAGTTCCACTTTCCGGTTTGCTTCAAAAAACTTCTATTCCTGCTTTATAGCTGCATTACATGCTGCAGACAGTGCATATCATTATTTTGGTTCTGTTCAATATGAAAAACCGTACAATAGAAAAGATGTCATACTTTTACACAGCATGACCCCTTCCGAAATAAGCGCTGTTCTGGGTATTTCCAGGGATGAATTTTTGTATCATAACCCCTCAATTTTGAGTAATACATACAAATCCGGTTTTCTTCTGCCGGCAGGTACAATTATCCGCATAAGTGATTCGTTCACTGCCGGGCGGTTGTATAGTAGGGTTGCTTTTTATTACGATTCAATTCCGCACAGAGACTCTGAATATTATGTAACAAGAGAAGGTGATGATATGGATATCGTTGCACAAAAACTAAATACAACTGTAGAAATGCTGATTTTTTGCAATAATGTTGAATCCAAAGAATTAAGTGCAGGGCAGATTCTGGGAAATCCGGAGAAATTACAGATCAGATCACAGGAGTTTTCTAAAAGCTTATTTAAAAATATTCCAGTTACCAGCAATGGAGAACGGTATCAGTTAAAATTTTAAATCATGGAAGTGCTGGAGATAAATCTGAGGATCAACTATTTTTCCCTATTATTACCATAACCGGATAATTCCTTTACGCGAGTCTTTTTGACAGAATTGGCATAACGACTTTTTATCAGTTTGGCTGTATCAGCCAGACAGATGTCACTATAGAAGCTATAAAACCCGCTCAGTGCCAGCGACCATTCACCGCATGCTTAGAATGTCCGGTTTAGATTAATTAGTTGTATCCAATCAGATTTGGAATAGAAATTTAATATGGGGTCCAGCATTAAAAGTGATAATTCCGGTTCGATAAATTCTGCAATTTTCCGATCCGGAACGTTTGTTTTAGCCGGAAAAATGATTCGCCACATATTAATGTATGGCACGCAGCTTTTCCTGATAAATCTTCTTGCACCACAAGATTTTGGTATGGTTCGTTATGTGACCATACTTGTAAGTTTTGCAATCCTGCTTAATGAAATGGGTTTGACAACAGCACTGGTTCAGAAAGAAAAACTGTACCCTGAAGAGATCGGGGTGTCTTTTTTATTAAGCCTGTTCTGGGGTTTGATTTTATATGCAGCAGTATATATTTCTGCACCATACGCAGAAAACTTTTTAAATGCTGAAAAATTGACAACTTATCTGAGGACAGGTGCAATTGTAATAATTTTTTCTGCTGCAACATCAGTTCATAATGCAATTCTTCAGCGCACAATGCGTTATGGTATGCTTGCAAAAATCGAAGCTGTAGCAGCACTCGTTTCCGCATCTGCAACTATTGCATTAGCTGCTTTGGGGTATGGTGCATGGGCCCTTGTTGCCGGAAGCCTTTCTTATCAGTGCACATCTGCAGTAATTATCATGTTTACAGTAAAAATACCCAAACCAGAATTGATCCCGTTTTCCAGGTTCAAACCGCTCTTCTATTTCGGTTTGGGGATAATATTACTAAGATTATGTGATTATGCACGCTACAGCATACCTTTTTTAATTACTG
>JAAYEB010000302.1 GCA_012728995.1 Fibrobacter sp.
ATAAACAATAAAGTTGCTTTTAATCTTGAAACAGCTTCATCAGTTGAGCTGTCTGTTTATACACCCATGGGAATGTTGGTTCGAAGACTGGAAACCGGTCGGCTTAAAGCTGGTGTACACACAATCACGCTTAAGAATCTTACATCCGGATTTTACTTTGTTTCACTTAAAAATGGAAACTTGATTAATACTAAAACTATGCTGGCAAGATAACAGCCAGCATAGACTCTTATAAGTTTGCGATTGAGAGAATCTGAATTCAGGATCGATTCGCCTCTGAGCCCCCGAGTTCGGACTCCGATTTGGGATAGGAAAAAGAGAAACAGCCAAACTTATTGTAACTCTTTTTTCGGTATCGGAATTCGGTATCGGAATCGAATCATGAAAACAAAGAATACAGAATCGATACTGGTCCCGAGTTCCGAGTTCTAATCCCGAGATTGAGGATAGGAAAAAAGATATCAAAAGTTTTAAAAGCTTTTTTCGCGGTCTAAAAATTAAAACAGAACCAAGGAAAAATCTGAAGATAAACGGAAAACAATGCTTGTTTGTGACATGATTACCCGGGCAGTGTTGAGATACAAAATTGCCGCAACAACGCGTAATCCTGATTTATTACACAATTTTTAATTGCCGCCCTCGAGCCCAAAGTTCGGACCCCGGCTGATTGTTCTGTTTCCATTTTGAATTTCAATATTATTCATAAACAAATGGCAGGATAATTGCATTTTATCCAGATTATCAACCTGAATCTAACGGGTTCAGGCAGGAGATTCTAAAAATGATTGGTGTGTCAAATAGATCCGGGAGCTTCAATGAAGTCTGGAATTGCTTTATCCATACTCCAGATCTGTGTACTTTTCCCATTATTGTCTTTAGCGGATTCAGATAATCATACAATTTTCCCGGTCCCCGAAAATCTCAAACAAAATGTAACTTTCTGGAAAAAAATCTATACTCAGGTTTCCATAAACGAAGTACTGATCCATGACAGTGAATTTCCCGGTATTATTTATCAAAAAGTGTTTAAGGGTGATCTGACCGGAAAACAACTTGATAAATATCTTGTTAAACCTGTAAACAGGATTGTTGGGGCAATTAAAGCGGTACAGGAACAAGAGGTAACATCATGGGATAAACTTGCCTGGGAAATAGCGTCGATATATTTGGGATATCCGCCTGAAGCACTGGAGAATGCCCATAAACGTGTCAGATTTCAACAGGGGCAAAGGGAACGTTTTATTGATGGTCTTAAACGTTCCGGTGCTTATCTGGATACTATAAAGATGATACTTGGTTCGTTTGATCTTCCGCTTGAGCTGGCTTACCTTCCGCACGTGGAATCCTCATTTAATTATGATGTGTATTCGAAAGTCGGTGCGGCGGGTATATGGCAATTCATGCCACTTACAGGAAAAGCTTTTCTTACAGTAAATCGTTACATTGATGAAAGAAAGGATCCGATATTATCAACTTATGCAGCAGCAAGGCTTCTTGCACGAAATTATGGAGTTCTTCAATCGTGGCCATTATCCCTTACGGCATACAATCACGGAATTACAGGGGTATTGAAAGCTATTGAGCAGACAGGCTCCAGAGATATGGGTATAATTGTAAAAGAATATTCCAGTCCCACTTTCCGGTTTGCTTCAAAAAACTTCTATTCCTGCTTTGTAGCTGCATCACATGCTGCAGACAGTGCATATCATTATTTTGGTCCTGTTGAATATGAAAAACCGTACAATAGAAAAGATGTCATACTTTTACACAGCATGACTGCTTCCGAAATAAGTGCTGTTCTGGGTATTTCCAGGGATGAATTTTTGTATCATAATCCCTCAATTTTGAGCAATACATACAAATCAGGTTTTCTTTTGCCGGCAGGTACAGTTATCCATATAAGTGATTCGTTTACTGCCGGGCGGTTGTATAATAGGGTAGCTTTTTATTACGATTCAATTCCGGCCATAGACTCTGAATATTATGTAACAAGAGAAGGTGATGATATGGATATCGTTGCACAAAAACTAAATACAACTGTAGAAATGCTGATTTTTTGCAATAATGTTGAATCCAAAGAATTAAGTGCA
>JAAYEB010000303.1 GCA_012728995.1 Fibrobacter sp.
ATCAATACATTTCAATGTTAAAGAGCCTCTTATTGCACCATTACAATCATAATTCCAATAATAATTTGAGGGCAAACTGAACCCAGGTGCATTCCATGTAGTCTCTAATGAAGGCCACTCGTTTCCATCAAAACTACCTGCCACATATTCTCCAAAAGCATGATAGAAGGAAAGTCTCCATTGCCAATTAGTAGCATGCGCGTAAGAACCAGTAGCTCTAACAAATCTTCCGGTAAATGTTCTCGCATCTGCAGGATGGTTATAAGTAATATCATCACCACTAATGGAAACGCCATCAAAAATACCGCTTCCACCAATTCCGCTCTTCTCTAACCGGAGTGTTTCATCCCATTCCCAATAACTGGTATGTTTTTGAAGGTAAGTTAATTCAATTGTTTGTTCCCCAGGATAATACCAACAATGCTGGTCTGGATTATTTATTATTATTTCTGGATTATTATAGTTGTTGTTATTATAGCCTTTAATTAGAATCATATGCCCGATATCATTACTAGTGTTTAACTTATCCATCAATAATATAATAGGACTTTCCTTATCAATTTCCTGAAAAATGTGCTCTTTACTAATCGAGTTAAGATCGTGATAAGTTTGCCCAATTTCTTCTTCACCGAAATTATTTAAAACATAGTTGACACCACGATTGTTATTTGTATTGTATAAAGCGATTTCTTGATCGAACGGTAACGAAAATACTGCTTCACAAATTTCAGTCTGTGTCTTAAAGATACCATAATAACAAAGAGTCATCTGACAGCACGCAGCCCAACACCATTTAGGCATTTCCTGATCAACTGATGGTATATTAAGTTGTTTAGATGAAACAGAGGCAACCAAGGTTAAAATAATAATACAAACAGCTTTTCGGTATATCATTTTAACCTCCCTTGTTTCTGAAGTGCCTTTTGTTTCTTTACATTTATAAATCGATTCCGGACAACCTGAAGTGTAATTCTGCTATCGATTACCGATACGGAATCATATGATTTGGACATGATTTTTTCATATTCTTTTAATTCCTGTAAATCCTCATCTCTTAATAAAGATCTGTTTCCAAACTTTATCTGACTTTTTATTCTTTTTCGATAATTTTCATCTGTAGCGAATGTCAGATTTCGTTCGTTAATATGAGGAAAATGAAATAAACCTCTATCTCCAAAAGTAATTGCAACTGGCCTTACTCCTGTTGATTCTGGATATGTATTCCATACTTCTTCCCATATTTTGCGCCTGCCACCTGTTGACATGTGTTGAAATTTGTCATTGTTAGCATCGAATAAGAGCGTAATTATATATTCTTCACGTGCTTTAAGACAAAATAACCATATCCCATTTGGTTCAATAAGTGACATTACAGGCGCATTGATATCAATTTTTTCAATTTCTTTTAGACTTGAATTTGAAGGTTTTATTTTAAAATCGTGAAACTGAACCGGAATTCCCGGATCAATCTCATCAACAGTTATTGTAGTATCAAAACCAAATCTGCGTAATGCATTTTTCAGATAATCACCTTGGTTTAATTTAGCAAACAGTGCTTTATACAACCCTTCAGGAATATCCTTTGGAGATTCAATGCAATATCCTGCTGTCTGAAAAAGTATAATGCTTATAATAATGAATATTGGTTTCATATAATATCCTATCTATTTTAATCGTTTGATTTACTTTTATATATAATATAGTTAACGATTATTTTTTATCTTTCTTTTCTTTTTCATTAATTTTCCGTGCTTTTTTCGCTATATCCCTGATCCTCTGTTTAACAGGATTTAACTCTTTTGGTTCTTCTCTCTCATTTTTAAGCATTTTATCTGTATCAACTATAATTTCCTCATCTTCAAAACCGTCTCTTACCCCTGTAACCTGGAACGCGAACTGTACATCACCGAATTCAAACAGATCGGATTTTTTCATTGCTACAGTGACATTGGTTTTGCTTTTGTTTTTGGTATATAAAAGAACCGGTGCGCTTTCCGGAGTCAGAAGCACTGTAAGAGGTGCTTTTTCGCTTGTAACCAGTGAAAAATGGTCGGGAAGTTCAATTTCAGCCTTACCATTTTCGGTTTTTGCTGTCCCGCGTGCAACTGTAAGCGCTTCACCAGACTCTATTGCAATATACTTTATGAGTTTAGTGGAATCTGTGGGGTGAGGATGAACAAAGTTTTTGGTGCCATAAACATTTAAATTCTGGAAAACATCTATAGTTCCACTACATACCAAACTCCCATAATTTACCATATTACCAATATTAACAATACGGTTGCACTGAAGCCACCCCCATGTATCTCCACTTGCACCACCTTGTAATCTTAAATCGCCATAATGATAAGTAATATGGGCAGGATTATCATAGTTTCTAAAATTAATTGAATTAGCATCCAGGTTTATCTGTGCGCTTGCAATAGAAAACGACATAGCAATAGTACTCATAACCGCAATAGAACGAAACTGCTTTTTCATTTAGAACCTCCATTTAGTTTAATACACAATACACCCCTAAAGCGATATAAACCAACTGTTTTATATGCATTTTCACTTTAGAGAATAATTATTATATAAACCCGGGTTGTTCTGTTATTTAACCTGAACTACTTTTTCATTTCCCCTTTAATAGGTATTGACATTTCTCTTTGGCGAACATCTCTAATATTTTTATCAGCACTTTAACTGAACACAAATCACAACGAGTTTATTCCACAGTGCCTGCATTATTTAAATTGCTGTAATTACCAACAGACATTGTATGTTTTTACTTATTATCTATTTTATTCCGATGCACCCTGTAACTGTTACAACAGAATTAATTAGTTTACATTATATTATTTTACAGTATCTTTTAATTGTTCTTTAGGAATATATATATATATATATACTTGCAACTTTTTATTTGATTTATTCAAAATTTTTTTTCAGATTTACAATACATTCAAAATTGGAATCAGGTAATTTATTGACATTATATTGTTTTGTCTTTTGTCATCATTTGAGTATATTTTGTATTTGTAAATAATATCAGAATCGTATTATTAAGAGCTACTGTCATTTAGACATTCTGGTTGTATTGACAGTTGATTTTTTTTTGCAGATAATTCGAATAGTTTGGAGAAGGGGTACTTGGTAAAGATGTCAAAGAATAAATCCCAAATACCAACAGGAAAATGTCTGAACCGCTTGCTTGTACATGATGGGGATGATTAAAACAATGATTGATTTTTTTGTTTATTTCCGATTTCCTGTAAACAGGAGCTATTCACAGGTTTCCACACGCCCCCAGGAGGGTGTTACAGAACTGCAATACGCTGCCGCGGGGGTCGTGTCCGCTCGGCGAACATGAAAATATTTAAAAACATAAATTACACCTCAAACATAAATTTTATCATATGAATAGATGTTATTTAATTTAAACGAGTCGTGTACATTTCTTAAACATTATACTTACATTTTTTTGATTTCAGAGTAAACTTGATACCAGGCTGATAGTTGCCAAAAAATAACTGCTGATACCTTCTTTTTATTGTACTATTATTTATATTATCAGATTATCCAAATGATCTGCTGCTAATTTAGTTTTATTTAAACAACTTTTATTTAAAAAACAAAACCATAAAACAGACAGAAAAATGATGAAAATTACACAAATAATCAAAACCAAAACCTTTTTTGTACTCATTTTTGTATTATCATGCATATCCGCATCTTATTCTCAGACATTAAGCGGAAAAGTAGTTGATGAAGATAACAACGGTATCGAAAACGCACTCGTTGAACTAGCAAATATTACCCTGTCCACTACAACAGATAATGAAGGCACCTGGAGTATCACAGTTCCAAGCAGCATTGAGCCATTTATCAAAAAGCACCTGAGGCCTGTACCTGTGCTTAAATCAAACATCATTTATTTTGCTGTAAACAGCCCGAATCAACAGATAAAGGCGGACATATACACCCTTAACGGCAGTTTTATATATAATGTTATAAATAAAAAAGTGAAATCCGGGTTTTACAGTCTCAACCCCTTAAAACGAACTCTCAATCCCAATATCTACGTTGTCAAATTTCAGATCGGCAATAAAACCACCTGTTTCAGGCTTCTTGTAACAAACAGGCCAGAGCTGTCTGAAATTACCCTTCAAAACAAAAAAGACTCGGAGATCACAGGTATGCTTCGAAAACAAACTGTTGTAATAGATACGGTAAAAGCATCAAAAGACGGCTACTCGCCAGCTTCGGTACCTGTAAGTTCATACAATGAAGGACCCTTGACCATAACATTGAAAAAACATATCCCGTCATATTATCTCAATCCACCCGATCCCTGTTATAATCAGTTTCACGTTGATGGATGCATACAGGGTGATCCCGGTTCTGCATGCGGTGGTAACTGTATAGTAGCAAACTCCTGCAGTCCTCCCGAAGACGGTAGTAAAGCTAATCTTGTAAAGACATTTATCTGCCCCAGATTCATGCTTTTCAGCACCGAAATGATTCAGGCAGCTAAAGACGATGCCCGCTCGTACGGCTGGGATGAAAATAACCCGCCTTTTAACTACGGTGTGGTCGGACATGATCCCGACATAGGTGGGATTGATGACGGCCCGAGCAGTTGTTGCCAGTGTTACCAGATCATTTATGAAAAACCTGAGCCAAGCTCTCCGCAGCCACCGGATTTACCCTACCCCAAACCCCTTATTGTGCAAAGTTTCAATACAGCAGCCAGCGGTCCGTACGGTTTTGATGTGTTCATGGGTGCAGGCGGATATGGAGCATTTAATTCCTGTTATGATGACCCCGACTTCAGCAACACATCCAATTTTGATGAGTTTATTTACGATGAATATCCGTATCAGAATCCAAACAGCGGTGGCATATCGTTTCTAAGATATCCGGAACTGTGTATGGATGGATGGCCGCCAACCATTGAAGGAATCCAGTCAGCCGCTTGTCAGGAAAAAATCAGGGAACTTTGTAATCAGGCTCTGGTCAATTCTTCAGAGCAAATCACTGAAGACACAAGAAGATCTTGCATTCAAAGTAATCAGATCGAATCGTTATACCATCAGAACTGGGATGTTATTGTAAAACGGGTACGATGTCCCGACAACCTTACTAGGGTTACCGGATGCAGGCTCATTGAAGACGATCTGCCTCTTCCAAGCCCCGAAATACAAACACCGGCAGATGCACTCGCTGACGGCTCCTTTTTGTCCGGTTATCACACAACAACAATGCAGGATTGCTGTAAACCAACATGCGCATGGTCAGACTGGACAGAAAATTATGGCCTTCCGGTAGACGGTGAATGGAACTCATTCTATTCGTGCGACAAAAACGGGTTGCCTTTTACAAAATAATGTTTTTCCATTTTCGAATTTTTATCTTTCACCGCGGTGAGTCATGTGATCTCAGGCCACTCATATTAAATCTATTCTTGCTTAACCTTAATTCTGATAATTGATAAAACTGCAACTCTATTTCCACCTCTCCCAGAACTTATATTTCTAATTCTGTTTAATCATTTTTAATCTGTGAGGAAACTCCAATGATTGCCATTATCGACTATGATGCCGGTAATTTAACTTCGGTTAAACGTGCCCTGGATTATTTGGGAATTCAATCCAGAATTACCCCAGATCCCGATGAGATCATGACCTCTGAACGAATTATTTTCCCGGGAGTCGGCCATGCTGCTTCAGCAATGAATACAATCATTAAACGCGGACTAGATCAGGCTCTGAAAGAAAGTTACACTAAAGGAACACCAATACTTGGTATCTGCCTGGGAACACAGATTATTCTTTCCCATTCTATGGAAGGGAATACAGACTGTTTAGGCCTCATAAAGGGTGATTGTCCCGAATTCAAACCTGAAAACCCCAGACTCAAGATTCCACACATGGGATGGAATCAAATAAGGAAACTCTCGGATCATCCGATTCTTGACAATGTCGATCCGGGTGACGAATTCTATTTTGTCCATTCTTTCTACCCGCAGCCGCACAACCCCTCATCAATACTGGCGGTTTGCGAATACGAAATCGAATTTCCGTCAGTTATTGGATGTAACAACCTCGTAGCGACACAATTTCATCCGGAAAAAAGCGGGCCGGCAGGTTTACGGATACTTTCGAATTTCTCCTCCTGGGACGGAAATTTATGCTAAGTAAAAGGATAATCTCATGTCTGGATGTGCGTGACGGCAATCTGGCTAAAAGTGTAAAATTTGTGGATACAAAAGATATTGGCGACCCGGTTTCTACAGCAGCAAAATATTATGAAAATGGTATTGATGAACTGGTGCTCTACGATATTACAGCGTCAAGTGACAACCGCAATATCATGCTGGATGTTGTAAACAAGGTTGCATCACGGATATTCATCCCTTTCTCTGTGGGCGGCGGCCTCAGAACCGTACAAGACTGTACGAATGTACTTCTGGCAGGAGCAGAAAAAGTCAATGTTAACACTGCTGCAGTTGCCAATCCAAACCTGATTTCTGATACAGCAAAGGTTTTCGGTGCTCAGGCTGTCGTACTGTCAATGGATGTTCTTGAAGTTGAAATTTCTCAAAAAATCCCTTCCGGTTACGAAGTCGTAACCCATGGTGGACGAATTCATACCGGTATAGATGCACTCTGGTGGGCAAAAAAAGGCCAGGAACTTGGAGCCGGAGAACTCGTGATAAACTCCATTGATGCAGATGGAACAAAAGAGGGATATGAAATTCGCCTGACAAGAAAAATTGCCGATTCCGTTTCCATTCCGGTAATTGCATCGGGAGGAGGAGGCAAGCCATCCCATCTTCACGATGTTCTTACTGAAGGCGGTGCTGATGCAGCCCTGATAGCTTCAATACTTCATTATAACGAATATACAATAAAAGAGATAAAGGATTATCTGAGCTCAAGAGGAATCAAGGTTCGTAAAACATAATAAATATACAAAAAGGATACAACAAGATTCATTAGGATTATTACCTGAAAACGATTCCTTTACACGAGCCTTTTCTGCGAACTGTTACCAATTACTAATCTTGTTCTGTTTCAAATTTAGAGTTCAATATTCCGAGTTTAGAAGAATAACGTGACAGGGTAACAATTGCGACAACGATACCGAACTCCTTACCCTAAAAACAAGTTACAGTTCTTTTTCTGTTTCAATAATCCTGACATTCTCACTTATATCTGTAATCTTTATCTTGACAGCATTTTGCGGTATTACTTCAGGAAACAGATTTCCCCATTCTATCAGACACACCCCGTCACTGTTTATATATTCATAATAACCGGTTTCGTTCAACTCATCGGGATCACACATGCGATAAAAATCAAAATGGTACACAGGAAACATCCTGGTTGTATATACATTAATAATGGAAAATGTAGGACTCCTGACAGTACATTCCGTTTCCAGTTTTGCCGTGAATCCACGAACAAATTCTGTTTTACCGGCTCCCAGATCTCCCTCAAGCAAATAAATGTCACCAGGCATTGCTTTCGAGGCAAATAAAGCACCAAGTTCACGTGTCTGTTCAACTGAATATGCAGTAACTTTCATATTAATTTACTTTTATCTGGTAAAAATACCCATGGGCATAATAATCTCTTCCATGGAGATACCACCATGTTGAAAACTATTACGAAACTGAGTCTTGTATTGTTCGTTTTTTTCCGGTGGAACAAAGTAATAATTTTCCTTTGCAATAAAGCAGGACTTGTCCTGTATGATATCTGGTAATCCAAAATGAACCGGATTCCGTATAAACAATGCCCTTCTTTCATCACAGGAAATATCAGATCCGAATTTGTACCTCAAATTTTTGCTCCAGTTTTGGACACGGTATAATTCGGTACTGCGGCTGCAAAGGACATTTCCGTGATCTGAAGTAATAATCAACCTGCAATCTTTCGAAACAAGGTCTTTCATGATTTTCAAGACAGCAGACCTCTCAAACCAGGATTTTGTAAGTGTTCTTATCCCGCTTTCATCACGTATCAATTCTTTCAGAACACCTCTTTGCGGCTGATTATGGCTCAAAAAGTCAAAAAAGTCAACTACACAGACATTGACTCTTGATTTCTTGCATTTATTAATCTGTTGAATTATCTGATTCGAGTCAACAGAATCGGATAAGTATAGAAACCATGGTTCATTATTATTGATTTTTATTCCATTTGCAGTTAATAAGCCGGAGAGGAGCTTTTTTTCAAAAGGGCTGGTCTGCTTTTCGTCTTCAATACCAGTTTTCCAGATATTTTTATCTTTTTTGGAAATTTCGGCCGGCAAGAACCCGGACAAGAATGATATCCGGGAAAACACGGAAGCAGTTGGAATAATTGAGAAAAAGTTATTTTTCTGTACATTAGAGAATTGTCGCAGTATCCTCTCCATTATAATATATTGATCATATCTCATCCCACTAAGTACAAATAAAAAAGTGGTCTTGAACTGATCCTGGTTTTCAAGCACAATCTTCTGCAATGCGTCATGACCAAGAACAGGTGGCTCTCTCTCTCCTTTTAACCAGCTGACATAATTTTCAACCAGATAATCTGAAAAAACTGCATTACTATCCGATTTCTGCCCGGCATGAGTCTGCCGCAAACCTTCATCATCTGTTTTATCAAGCTCCAGATCCCAATAGACCAGATTGTCATATATCTTTATCCAATCTTTATAAGACAGATAACCGCCAAGAGAAGTACGGTTTTCGGAATAATTGCGGATAAATTTTTGTGAAATCTGATTTGAAAGAATCCGTCTGGACTCAAGCAGTCTTTTACATACAAGAAGAATCTGGCTTGGATTAACAGGTTTGGTCAGGTAAGCATCAATTTTTTTCCCAAGAGCACTCTCCATCACGTGTTCTTCCTCATTTTTGGTTACCATAACCACAGGAAGATCCGGATTAATCTGTTTTATCTCCTCAAAAGTAGTAATACCATCTTTTCCAGGCATCCTCTCATCAAGAAGCACTATATCAAATTCCCGGGGATTCTGTTCAATTAAATGAATGGCATCATCACCACTGAAAACCGGTGTAACACAATACCCTCTTGTTTCAAGAAACATTATATGAGATCTGAGAAATTCTATCTCATCATCAACCCAGAGAACTTTTTTCTTTCCTCCGGACATTATACCCCCCCCTGATTTATCAGACATTTTCCGTATTGACCGGAAGATCAATACAGAAAACAGTTCCTTTACCTTTTTGAGAACTTTTAACATAAATCCTGCCTTTATGATAGTCCTCAATAATTCTTTTGGCAAGAGTCAGCCCAAGTCCCCATCCCCTCTTTTTTGTAGTATACCCAGGTACAAATATTCTTTTCTGCGCTTCCCATGAGATTCCATTTCCGTTGTCAATAAACAGAATACGAAGTATTCTTTTTTCGGAAACATATTCAGTTTTAATCTCAATTAACCCATTATTCGATTCAATAGCATCAATAGAGTTTTTTACCAGATTCTCAAAAACCCATTCAACAAGATCATGGTTGACATTTACATCCGGTGTTTTTGATGTATTACACCTGATTTCAATCTTTTTTCGCAAAAAAGGCATTCTCATCTTGAAATAAGCAGCAATATCATGCACAATAGTATTCACAGATAGTGGAGAAAGTAAAGGAACCGAACCTATCTGACTGAATCTTGACGTTACTTTTATAAGCCGCTTGAGATCGTTCTCCATATCATTACATATTGTTTTTGCCTGTTCCATAAATATTTGTGGATCTAATGGCGAACTGGTTTCCTGAATGGTTTTAATATATTCAACCCATCCCATAAGTGAAGAGATCGGAGTTCCAAGCTGATGAGCGGTTTCTTTAGCCAAACCAACCCATAACCTGCTTCGTTCTGTATTTCTAATGCTGTTAAAAGAAAGATATGCCAATCCTATCAGTAATGCAACAAGTCCGATTTCAAAAAATGGCATTAGAGTCAAACTGCGAATCAGAGGTTGGTTACCAAAAAAAAGATATCCGAGCTGCGTATTACTACCTTTTATGATAATTGGATGCGGGTCATAGGTGTTTTTAAACTCCATGATTTTCTTACGCAAAAACTGCTCTGTTTCGGGTGTAAGTGTAGTCTGTTCAAGTAATTTCCTTTTATAAAACGGCCCATTGTAGATATTTTCCCAGATAACGGGGTTCCAGGCTGTATCAGTAATTATTACAGGGTTTTGTGATTTATGAAGAACCGTTTGAAGTGCATCATTAATCTTTTCATGTTCCACGATACCTGATACAGCAGTACCGATAAGCTCTGCGTAGGCTCCAGTTACAATTATTGTCTCATCCTTTAACCGGCTGATCAATGTACATGTAAATACATTGTATAAAATTAATGCAGCAGCACAAATCAGAAAAAGAAGATTTTTACCAATGAATGGCTTGATTGAAAGCAAAAATGAGTAAAACGTCGGTGCTGTAACGACTTTCCCGAGAAAGTTTTTCACCTGGGACCGATCTCCTTAATCCCATGCATATATGGCTGAAGAACTTCAGGTATCAAAACAGTTCCCTGTTCTGTTTGATAATTCTCCAAGAGAGCAGCAAGTATTCTTGCAGTTGCCAGACCACTTCCATTAAGAGTATGTACGAACCTTGGTTTTTCTTTTCCTTGCGGACGAAAACGTATATTCATTCGTCTTGCCTGAAAATCTTCGAAATTGCTGCATGAAGAGACTTCAAGATATTTCTGTTCTGCAGGTGCCCAGGCTTCAAGATCATAACATTTTGCAGCAGCAAATGAAAGATCAGCATCACAAAGCATGAGCACCCTGTATTTAAGCCCCAGCAACTTGAGAATACTCTCTGCATCTTTTCTTAAAAGCTCAAGTTCCTCATAAGATTCTTCAGGAAGAACAATCTTTACCAGTTCAACTTTGTTAAACTGATGAACCCTCAAGAACCCCTTCGTATCCTTACCATACGATCCGGCTTCTCTTCGAAAACAGGCACTGTAAGCACAAAATTTCAGAGGGAGATCAACAAAGTCTATCATCTCTTCTCTCATAAGATTGGTAACCGGCACTTCTGCAGTAGGAATACAAAAAAGATCGTCTTCATTGATATAGTACATCTGATCTTCACTTTTAGGAAGCTGACCGGTTCCAAAAAGACTGGCCCGATTCACCAGAAATGGGGGAAAAATTTCCGTATACCCATTACCAGAGTGAGTGTCCAGCATAAAATTTATCAGTGCCCGCTCAAGAAGTGCACCTGCCCCCTTGTACACAGGAAATCCGGCACCTGTAATTTTTGCACCCCGGGGAAAATCAATTATACCCAGTGCAGTACCTATCTCAAGATGATCTTTGGGTTCAAATGAAAACTCTCTTGCATCACCCCACTCATATACTACTGCATTATCTTTTTCACTCTCACCATGAGGAACACTTTTATGCGGAATGTTTGGAATTCTAATCAGATGCTCATGAATTTGCTGCTCTTTCTGAGCCAATTGCAAATCCATGTTTTTTATCGTATCCGAAACAGATTTCATCTCTTCAATGAGCTTTGATGCATCCTGCTTTTGTTTCTTAAGAACAGCAATTTTCTGAGAACTGACATTTCTCTGGTTTTTAAGTTTCTCTACTTCCCGGATTATATCCCGTTTTTCGTTGTCCAGATTAATAATCGAATCAATATCAATCGGATTTTTTTTATTATTTGCTGCCTCGTTTATCATCTGAGGATTTTCACGTATTATTTGAATATCAAGCATGTATCTTTATCTCCTGATCTTTAACTGGTAACCCCAAAAAAAGTGTAACCTGAATAGATTCGATTAATTCACGATGATCCCTAAAGGGCAGTATGCTATTCATAGAAGAGGTTTCTATTGTTGTAAATCTTATCAACCCTATGCCAATGTCAGCAAAAAAAGACCCGCGCAAAAGAATCGTTTGGTTCAGGTATAATATACATGATGTAACCGTTCACAGTTAAAATCCGTTTTCCATCTTATCTCAGTCACCATCATTAACTTATCTTTTCAAACAATCTGTATGGGCAGCGAAACTACAGGATTAGAAACCACCCAGAAACAAACAGTTTTGAACAAAGAGTTTGACTTATAAATCCGGTTTTTCAATACCTTGGTACTACAATAAATACTGGAATACATGATTTTAAAGTGTTGTTTTGGACAACACGTACTGAAAATACTCGACTTGAAATCAACAGTTTTCAACTATCACCCCAAAGAGGTACTGATTGATAAACACCCTGTAATGCATGTTATGTTTATCTTAATTGTCAGATAAGGGGAGTTTAATTATTGTTACCTGTGGAGAAGTTCAATTTAAAATGTCGGAATCATAGCCCCATAATCGTATCTTATCGATTTTTTCGTAAAATTCGAATTATTAGAATCGAAATTCGAAACATAACTAGAGAAAAATCTGAAATAAATGAAAATCAATGTTGACTGCACAAGATTCAGAAACCATTCAGCATTGACAACTAATTAAGCAGTCTGTCCGATAGTGCAATTAAGCCTGTTCATACACCATAATACATGCATCACGCCAGATGCACACTACGATTTACCTCAGAATATGAAACACAAATTCATGGCAAGAAAAAACAGATATCGGTTATGTTTTAAACTGATTACTAAAAAAATACAGAACAAAACTCTATTTTGAAAAAGGATCAGCTTTTTCTTTGCTTTGTTCCAGTATTTTTCTCATTTTTCATTAAAACTACCCGACCTCGTTCGTTGCGTTTTTTCTTTAATTTCATTTCTGAAATCACTTTATAATAAAAAGGTGCACAATAATCAAATTTTTCGCTCAGATTTCTGATCATATAATTTAGTTCAATGATTTTTTCTTTTATAAGTATATCATTTACATAAGATTTGATTACTTCCCGCTGGTCTTCGATTATTACCGGTTCAGCACCTTTTTTAAGTTTGATAAAGACTCTGTTACCGCGCACGGATTTACTTAAAAAGTTAAGAGTATTGATTTTACTCCTGATACCAGCTTCGCTTACTCCATACTTTCGGATAAAATGATTGACCACATTTGCAAGCGGCAATCTTTCTTCGCCAAGCATCTCAATAAGTTCTTTGCTAAGCTGTGTAATGGACAGGTTTCCCCTGATCTTGGTTTGTCTTTTAATACCCATGTTTCTGGCCATTGCACTTGTGACATAGGTTTCCGGCGCTATTCTGACATAATCTTTTGTTCCCAGGATAGAATGTAGTGTACCGGGTTTCAAATCTGACCTGGTACGAACTATGTGTTTATAAATCTTATCAACAGTCAAAGGCTTGTTGAATTTTTCGAAAACTGAAGCCACAACTTTATCGTAGGTACTGGTATTATATTTCCATTCTTTCAAAACCCAATAACCGGTTCTGCCTACAGGCTTGAATCTATCATCAAGACTTAGATTCAGACTTAGAGCAGATCTGTATCCAGCCCGTTTAAAAAACTCTTCCCGCAACTCGTTTAGGTGCATTTTGTCTTTTCTCTCATACAAAATTCTATAAGCAATATCAGCTGCTTTAAGGACACCAGAATCAGGTACGGTGTATTTTAACCCTTCTTTGTCACGCAGCGGCTCAAGCCCGGCGATTTTACATAATTTATCCAGTAATTCACTATCTTTTATTTTGAATACCTGCTCCAGTTTTTTTGCCTTTACAGATAATTTCTGTTTCAGACAGTATCTTCGTATATCCCTGATTCTTTTCTGGTATTTAATCATTTCATCTTCACTGGTGTTACAATAATAGAGCTTGCCTTTATATGTAAAGTGTCTTATGCCATACAACTCTATTATAAGAGATATTGCCCAATCAGGTAGATTCATTTTGGAATTTTTGAACATCTTCAAAAATTCATCCTGAGGAAATATTATCTCAGAACTCAGTTTCTGGGCAACTGACCGAAACAACCTGGCAGTTTTTGAATTGAGTATTATTTTGCAATACCTGTCTTCATAACTTCCATTGTCAATTGTTTCTTTAATACAGTCCAGAAGATAGTTCTGTTTTTGTCGAATTCTTTCACGAGTACACCCATACCGTGCACCAATCGATTTTAGAGTTTCAACCTTCTTACCAATTCCAAATCTGGTATAAATGATATCAATGTAAATATCAGATTCCTGCGGATTCCTTCTGTTCTCCTTATAAGCGTTTACCAGCTCCGTAATGAAACTCTTAAGCTGTATATCAAGATCCTTATCGGCTTTTGCCGGAACAATAGTAGTTTTTTTATTTAGCAAATCACTCCAAGCAGTCATACGCCTCTTCTTTTTTAATACTTAAAATTACAAATATAAATATGCATTATTGCTTTGTTATTCAAATCAATTAAACCATTATTTAGACTTTGACAGGGTATAATAAGTTGTATGTATTGAAGAATAAATGGAGTATAATCAGGATTCAAATAACACAAAGGTGTATTCGATTAATGGTTAAATATATTTAATTTTTTTTTGGGGTGGCTGAGGGGACTCGAACCCCCAACGTCTGGAACCACAATCCAGTGCTCTAACCATTGAACTACAGCCACCATAACGATGATAAAGTACAACTTATTTTTTAAAAATTCAGTATTCCTTTACAAGTTATGCAAAAGAACAGTAATTATTTATCTGACCGTATAAAATAACTCTTTTTTTATAAAAGAGCAAATCCAAAATTAAAGCCAACTAACAAATGCTTTTTCTTTCCATCTAAAACATTTTCTTCTACTTCTGTAAAACCAGATCAGTCCATGTACCTGGAATATCCCTTTCAGCATTCTGAGGAATGGAACTGGTTACTTTGTTTGAACTGTTCAATGCAAAAATTCCAAGCCCACATTTTCGCCCCTCAAATGGAATAATTCCAGCATCAGCCCATGGAATAACAATTAACGTTTTATCCCCGACAGTTTTTGTTGCAATCTCATGATTCCAGACATTTTCTGTGTAAATCAGAGAATCCGCCCTTATTTCTCTTTTGTAATTAAAACCGTGTATCGAATCTTTCGAAGGAGTATAACAGATTATCCTGTCAGGATAAGAGAGAAACGCCTTTTTCCCGTTTTTTCCATCAATAAAAAACTGTATAGATCCAGGCTCCTCACTTTTTTGGAAAATCAGATAAAGGCTGCTGGTATCCCAAGCTGTAACAAATTCAAGATTTCCAACCTTATTCGGTTTTTCAAATTCCGATACGATATTATCAATATCCAATCCCTTTTTAACCCGGACTGCCAGCAAATCCTCAGCATCCCTTTTTTTATCAAGTTTGACAATTCCAAGCGGCCCCACAGACCCACTTTCATCACTGCCCGCAACACTCCAGTTTAATTGCAGAAATTCTGTACCACCTACGATGTCTTTGTTTATGGTGCCTAATGAAAACTCTGCCATATTATCTTCAACTTTAAATGTTTTTGTCGCTAACACCCGTTTTTTCCCGTTATTAACCTGCGCCAGCTTTATAGTTATCTCTTTTTTCTCAAGTTGTGCAGTATCTATCTGAGCCTTCGCAACAATTGTATCACTGCGTTGAGTTAGCCATGCACCTGGTGAACTTACAATTACAACCTCGCCTGACACTAAAAAAGGGATACCCAAAAAAACAGATAAAAAAAGACTACGGAACTGATATTTCATTCAATTCTCCTTTCATCAAAAACTTATATTTCCAAAAGAATAAACCTTAACAGAAACAAAAACATTTTCCTTTAACGGCTGTTGGACCAGGCTAATATACATTTTGAGGAAATGAAAGCCATGTAATGATGCAGATCGTATTAAGATACCGTTATTATTCATGTAAAATATAGAACCTGCATACACATTAATACAATTTCCATTTAACAGTATTTGAAATACCCTCACCCAATGTCCATAATGTATCCTTATCCCCTATCATATCCAGACGAACACCTTGTGCAGTATTTATCCATTTAAAAGAGAATATTGCCTTTTTATAATCTGCCGGGACTGTAAACAATCCAATAATCTGTTCAAAAAACGGGTTATCCATTTCTTTATATAAATAAAAAACACGAAAAGTTTTCCCATTTTCAATCTTGTTTTTCTCTTTTATCCGATAATTACCAGTGTTTCCTTTATATGAATCAACAATTTCAGATTCCCATAAGGTTGATATTTTTTGAGGCCCAAGAATAATCCACCCATGATATGACAATATAAAAAAGGTTAATGCACCAAAAAAAACTACTCTGAAAAATGTTCTGTTCTTAATAAAATTAAACCACCAGAAAAATTCACAAAGTGCTAATGTAGTACCCAGGAATAGTAGTGTATCAAAAAAATCAACTCTGAAAGAGGTTCCCGTAAGATCAAAAAGAAATGAACATAAAAGTATCGCAAAATAGATCCAATACCGTA
Source organism: Fibrobacter sp. (assembly GCA_012728995.1). GTDB lineage: Bacteria > Fibrobacterota > Chitinivibrionia > Chitinivibrionales > Chitinispirillaceae > JAAYEB01. The sequence continues at coordinate 16,407 of JAAYEB010000303.1, forward strand.
TTACTCTGCCTCTTTTTACACGAGATAGTAGATAACTTCCCGGCAATATTAAAAATGGTACTACCCACAAAAACATGATTATAAAATTCACATTAAAAACCAATAAAAAGATTCAATAATCTGAAACATGTCAGCTGAAACTGCACCAACGGATGAAAATAAATCAGATTCAAGATAACAAGTGGAAAATTTTAATCAGTTTTCTTCTTAACCCTGAATTATGCTGACGATTTGTGGTGTTAAGTTACAGTCTTGGTTCCGGGCAGTTTCATACCTGTGATCACACCATTCTTAACACTATTTATGACAATCATGACATAAATACCTGTTTGCGCAAATCTCAGTTTGAACCATTCTAAAAACATTACAGAACAAGAAAGGGTATAAAACGAAAGTGCAGGTAACTATTTTTTTTGGATATTTATATTATACTCCAACCGTCAGCGGTAATTTTTCAAGGACATTTCCCAATAGTCTCTTATTTAAATTTTTCAGCCATTCATCCATATCTTCTGTTGATTCAATTGCATCAATATGAGAAATACTCTCTGCAGCTTCAGCAAAACTGATATTAGCAATAATTTCTTTTATCAGAGGAATATTTCTTGGTATTACGCTAAACCTTCGAAGTCCAAGCCCCACCAGCAAAACTGTATGAATAGGGTTACCAGCCATTTCTCCACAAACAGAAAGTGACATTCCATTATCGTTGGCGCATTTAATTGCAGTCCGGATTATCCTGAGAAAAGCAGGTTCAATAGGATTGTATAAATAATTAACTTTTGCGTTATTTCGATCAGCAGCACTCAGATACTGAATAAGATCGTTTGTTCCTATTGAAGCAAAATCAATCTCTTTTAAAAAAGTGCTCATCTCAAGTATGGCAAGAGGTACTTCAAATAAAACACCGCATTTAGGCCTTTTCAAACCCAGTCGTGAAGCAACTTTTGTGATAAAGGCTTTTGCTTCCAGCCACTCCTGCAATGTTGTAACCATTGGCATCATGATAGAATACTCACGATTAATTCCAGCTTTTAATATAGCCGTAACCTGAGTCTCAAAGATCTCTTTGCGTTCCAGAAATATCCTGATAGCCCTCCAACCCATAAACGGATTGAATTCAAGAGGCATGTCAAAAAACTGAGGTATTTTATCACCACCGATATCCATTAATCTTATAACACACGGTTTGTTATCAGCTTTATCCAGAATCTGCTTGTAATACTCATATTGAGCTTTTTCGGAAGGCATTTCTTTGCGATTTGATAAAAGATACTCTGTTCTGATAAGTCCGATTCCATCAGCACCGAACTCTTTGGCATCATCAACATCGTCTGCAAGAGAGATGTTGGCAAGAACATCAATCTGGATCCCATCGGTAGTGTAGACCGGTCTTCGCCATTTTGATTTCAGTTCCTCCAGAGTCTTTTCACTGTCTGTTTGCCTTTTAAAGCGGGAAACAACTGTAGTTGAAGGCCTTACATAAACTATACCTTTTTCCGCATCAACAAGAACCTGGTCACCCGGATTGATACTTTCTGAAATATTCTGTAACCCGGAAACTACAGGTATGGAATATGACCGTGCAAGGATAGCTGCATGTGAAGTTTTTCCACCGCTGACAGTAACAACTCCCTGAATTTTAGATTTGTCATAAGACAAAATATCCGTGGGAGTAAATGTACGCAACACAACCAGAATAACAGGCTCCATAAAAGTTTTCGCCCTTCCGTTATCCTGATAAAGATAAGAGATCAGTTTTTCACAAACCTCAACCATATCGCTGCTTCGTTCCTTAAAATATGCAGTTCCGGCAGAATTGAACCGATTAATAAAATCATTGGAAACAAGCCTGATTGAAGTCTCAAGATCATAGAGCTTTGAAGAAATCGTTTCTACTATCTGACCAATAAACGCAGGATCATCAAGAATATGTTCATATATGTTCAAAACAGATACGTCAACGGTAGTACCACCCAGATCAGTAATATATTGTCGATAATTTTTTTTTGCCTTTTCACGTATCTCATTAAAACGCATTATCTCATCACCAACATCCTGTCGTGATATGGACACCGTAGAGGTCTGCTGCACTGCCCTGCCTACAAAATAGGCCTTCCCTACCCCCCATCCAGAAACTACCGGTATCCCGCTAAGTTTAATCTCTTTTTTCATAAAACCGGTACCTTCCAGATATCTTTAATGTATTCAGCAGTCACCCTGTCACTTGAAAACCAGCCGACACGGGCAATATTCAGCAGAGATTTTCTGGTCCATTGCATTTTATCAGCAAACAGTAAATCCACCTGCTCCTGCTGCTTGATGTAATCATTAAAATCGACTAGCACAAAATACCTGTCCGAATCACGCAATGATGAAATCAGGGGGTTAATAGAAGACCCCTCCTGAATCTGTGATAAATAGGTATCAAGAAGACTGAAAATATTCTGCAATGATTGATCAGATGAAAGTAGTTCACAAGGATGATAATTCTGAATAGATGAAGTAAACTCACTGTCTTTTCCAAAAAGAAAAATGTTTTCCTCTCCAACTTTTTCTGCCAACTCAATGTTCGATCCACTTTTGCTTGCAATAGTCAAAGCACCATTAAAAGCATATTTCATATTAAAAGTACCCGCAGCTTCAAATGAAGCTGTTGAAATCTGTTCCGAAAGATCAGCACCTGGTACCATCTTTTCAGCCCAGCTCATTCCAAAATTGGGTACGAATATAACCCTGATTTTATCATTTACCTGTGGATCGTTGTTAACAAGCTCAGCTGTAACATTTATAAGCTGAATAACCTGTTTTGCCAGAAAATCAGACGGTGAAGCTTTTCCGGAGAAAATATGCAGTCTCGAAGACTCAAGATTTTTTCCCGATTTGACTAAAAGATAACGATGCAGGATATTAAAGATGTGAAGAACATGTCTTTTACATGGATGAATTTTTCCGCTTTGTATATCATACATAAACGTTTCATCCGGATCAAACCGGCATCTTTCCCTGATCTGAGAACTTAATCTGACTTTTGCATTTTTTTTAACATCATAGAGCGATTTTAAAAATTGCATATCATCAGCATACTGCTCCAGATCCAATAGCTTTTCAGGTTTTGTTACCCATTGATCTCCGATAGCAGAAGTAATCAGTTCTGATAATTCAGGATTAGCACACAAGAGCCACCTGCGATGAGCAACACCTACGGTTTTGTTGCAGAACTTTTGAGGATTATATTGAGAAAAAACCGGAAACAGTTTTTTTTGAAGTAAATCAGACTGAATTCTTGAAATGCCGTTAACAGAAAAAGAACCAACAACAGCAAGATGTGCAAGCCTTATCCTTTTTACTTCACCCTCTTCTATAAGTGAAAGTGAACGGACCATTTCCGGATCATTACTGAAACACCTTCGAACATTATCAAGATGAAACTGATTAATGTCAAATATTATCTGCATGTGTCTGGGAAATATTTGATTGACTTTATAAACAGGCCAGGTCTCCAGATTATCTTTGGAAACAGCATTACTTGTGTATGCAAATACATTTGAAGTAATTCTCCATGCCTCTTCCCATGGAACATTTTCCACATCAACCAGTAAACGCATCAATTCCGGAATTGCTAATGCACATCTACTTCCATTGAGTTGAATCACCACTTTTTTATCGAAATCAAGTATGTTACTGTTATTTACCTTATACCGCCGCAAAATATCCTGAAGCGCAGCAGAGACAAAAAAATACTGCTGTTTCATTCTTAATTCAGTAGCACGCCTTACATCTTCTTCTGGAAACAGTACCTTTGTAATTCTACCATACTGCGATTTTTCCTCACATGCCCTTATATAATCACTATGATTGAAATAATCAGGCAAAAACTCTTCTGAAGGCCTTGCAGACCATAATCTGAGTGTATTAACAATATCATTGTTGTAACCCGCAACCGGTACATCATAAGGAATAGCATGAACCTGTTCCTGAGTTTCCCACTCTGCAGGACCTAATGGCCCACCACCACCACCACAACTGCATTGCCCACCGAACCGTACCAGACAGGAGTATTCCGGTCTGATAATTTCCCAAGGATGCCCCCTGTGAAGCCAATCATAAGGACGTTCGATCTGAATACCATTTTTAATACTCTGCTGAAACTGAGCATAATCATATCGTAACCCATACGCCATTGAAGGTATTCCTATGGTCGCCATCGACTCCAGATAACATACAGCGATGCGTCCCTTTCCTGTATTTCCCAATTCAAAATCATCTTCCTGGTGTACAAGTTCGTCAAAAGAAAAACCCAAAGAATTAACCGCAGAAATTAAAGGTTTTTCTATACCTAAATTGATCATATTCTGGCGAAGACTTTTGCCAAAAATGTATTCCATCGAGAGATAATAAATCCGGCGAAGATTACGTGTGTGGTATTCCTGTTGCGTTTTTATCCAGTTATCAACCATTTCACTGCGAACAGCATATGCAAGCGCCATGTATTTATCATATGATGTTGCAGTCGATTCATCTTTGGCAAGAAAGTAACGAAGATACCCATAATATGTTTCTTTCAGGTTTTTATTTTCCATGGTACTCCTGAAAACATTCTTTGTTTTTCGCCATTGTGTTTGACATCCAAACAGGGTAAAACCTGACATTTTCCTGCATTTCTTTTAATATTGGAAATATTCCCCAAATTATAACGACCTGGAGTCTAATTATTGCGAAAAGAATACTTAAGACCGAAGATATCCGTTTCCGTCATAAGTATACATCTTAATTAAAAAGCATGCCACAATAAAAATTTAAGAAAAAATTAGAGCTTATGAGATTAAAAAAAGCAAAAACAAATTGAAAATTACTCAGATTACACCCTTAATGTCAATTTTTATCTAAATAAAAGCCATAATAGAATTGATAGAGTAAACCTATACCCGTCTCCCGATGCTCATCAGCACCATAAATCCAGAAACCACAAAAGCAATGTCCAAAATTTTAGTCACCAGGCAACACAATCAGATCGATATGCTTTTTTTTCGTGATCGTTTGCAAAAGAATATACCAAGCACACATAGGAGTCCCAAATAAACCATTAATAACCTGAAAGTTTTTAATTCACACAATCAATAATTGTTATTGATCACTGAATAAATTTAATTATCAACTTGTCTGTATTTGGAAAAGAAACTATATTTAAAATCTTACATTTCAGGAGGGGTGGCCGAGTTGGCTTAAGGCACAGGTTTGCTAAACCTGCGTAGGGGCAACCTTACCGGAGGTTCGAATCCTCTCCCCTCCGTTTTTCATAACCCTTTTTAATAAGTTCATTTATAAAATCCTTACCTTCAAAATCATTTTCGAGTAACTTGATCCATTTATCAGGAATTTCTGAATATCCAAGTTTTGCACCAGATATTGCACCTGCCATTGCTCCAATTGTATCTGTATCACCACCCATACCGATTGCAAAAGATATGGTATCGGCAAACGATTGATGATTTCGCATAACAGAATAAACCGCTGATGGAACAGCCTGCATTGCCTCAGGACTATTGCCAATAATTTTTGCACACTCCTGCGGTGATGGCTGACGTTCAAGAGCCCTGATCACGCTTTCCAGCTTGATTTTGTATGCACTCTCTATCGGCAGCTCAAAAAAATAATCCAGCCAGTCATTAACAGCAACATCATTGAGTGCAAGCAGTACCGCATAAGCCTGAAGAATGGCACCAGAAATTCCATAAGAATGAGCATGTGTAATTTCTGAACACTTAATAACCTGCTCAATCAGATCATCCCGTTCCCCCAGATCGAAAAAGGCACTCAACGGAGCAATACGCATAGCAGCACCATCACCAAAACTCCCTGCACCTCCATAAATTTTTTTTGCTGCAAATTGAACTTCAACACCACTGCGCCAATGCTCAATCACCTCAAGCATACCTCCACCATACCCCCTCCACCGCGAGAACCTCTTTTGAAATCTTTGCTGCAAAGAACTCTGAATAATCGAACCATTATCTACCATTTCTTCCAGAACTGAAATAGTCATCTGAGTATCATCAGTGTAGATTCCTGTAGAATTTTCTGCCAAAAATTCCATATCCAAAGGAGGTATCTGATCAGGATTTTGCCCTTCAAACCTTGCACCCAGGACATCACCAACAAAAGTACCAAAAAGTATTCCCTGAACCTTCTCTCTGGCATATTTAAATTTTCTTTTCATAACTTACTGCCTCATGAAAAAACAAAACAGTTCATACATTTCAAGATATCACCATGAAGATTTTTCGGACCGAACTCTCCATTGATTTTGAATCAAGTATAACCTTTTAGTATTAATATAATAGTAAAGACTTATTTGTTCAAATCCGAACCTGTCAGCCACGTATAAGAACATTAAGAGGATCTATCTTAAACAGTTGAGGATCAAGCGAACATTTTATACGGTGATTCCCATTCAGTTGATCTGATTTTGAAATATCCCTTAAAAAAGGATTATTCAGACGTTCTCCCGAAGCATTAAAAAGAACTAAAATTTGTGGAAAAAGTAATGTCTGCCTGTTGGTTTTTGTAACTACTCCCATTTCGCCAGATTCCAGTCTGACAAAACTCCCGACAGGATATATTCCAAGTAATTTGGTGAAATTCTCAATCAGATTTCTTGGGTACTCTTCATCAGCTACCTGAAAAATCAGTGCCAAAGCTTCTTGTGGAAGACATGCTTTTCGTTTCCCCTTTTCTGTAGTGAGATTATCATAAATATCGCATACAGCACATAACATTGCACTCTCATCAATCACACTTCCCTTTAAACAGTTTGGATAACCACTACCGTTTATTCTTTCGTGGTGCTGACCTATGACAGATAAAGAAACCGGGGCTATGTTTCTGTAGTTCTGCTTTAAAATTTTGATTCCCAATAACGGATGTCTTTTAATTTGTTCCAGTTCATCCGAATTATAAATCGCCTTTTTTATTAAATAATCGGGCAACCCGATTTTTCCGATATCATGAAGAAGGGCACCTGTACACATTTCCAGAATTTTATCGCTGGAATAACCTAAATGTGAACCCAATGCAGAAGTGAGAACTGCAGTATTTACTGAATGTGTATAAAGTTCATCATTGTAAGATTTTATCTGACATAATCCCAAATAAGAATCTGTATTATCCAATACCTGTTCGATTAAGTTTTCAATAGTTGAAGAAAGTGTGCTGAAAGAAAAAAATTTTCCGGTTTTGACAGAAGCCATAAACTCTTTCACAGTTTTTATGATTTTCTTACGGTTTAGATTAACTGTTTTGAGTTTTTGGTGCTGTTGAGAATTCAGCCATTGATTGGATACAGGTGCATACTGTTGTATTTTCCCGGATTGGTTTTCACGAATTATTGAACAAAAACCAACGCCCTGACGTCTCAAAGACTCAATCTGATGATAACCTGTAATCTTGTTTTTTACAGTAAAGAGAAAAATTCCCGTCCCATTAAATACATCATTTACGTACATACCGGGTCGTAACTGTTGTAATGGTATTTTATCGAAAAACTCTGGCATACTCTTCTATCACCTCTGTACCTGGGTATCTGTTGTAATTAGTCTACACATCTCCCTATTCTGCATTTAACTCGAGTTTCTGGGTAACAAATTCCATCTATTTACCTGAATCTGCTTCCAGTTAAAACTATTATTTAATTATAGCAGTAAAGTGATCTAACTATCAAGAGACAGATTCATTACCATTTTCCTTCAATGGAATCTGAAAATTTATCAAACAACCGGTTTAAAGCAAGTCTTCTACGAGGTTTTTGTTCATGATTAGCTTCAAATGCGATATAACCCATCAAATCATCAATATCCTCTACAGAACCAACAATGACATAAGCATCATCTTTCACTCTTGCATCCTCTACAGCTTTTATGGCACCTGATTCAAGTATCGATATTTCTGTTAAAAGAGCATACTCTTTTTTTGAAAGCAGGATTTCACAATATTCATCAGAGTTACTAATATCATCAGTTCTGGTATGAACAAGCGTCCATGGAATGCCTTTCCAGTTTCTGATTATTCCATTATCACCACATTGCGGACACCACCATATCAGCTCTGCAGGTTTTTCCTGTAATCGTAACCTGATTAATCCATGACATCGACGTCTTTGCGGACGTCGCCTGCAACGTAAATCGGTAACAACTTCTACACCAGGTGGAGCAAGAGTCGCAGCTGAAACTATAGCACCAAAATAATCTGTACTTCTCAGAATCCTTTCACTCACCCGAAATCCATTCTTATATGCACGGTATCAAATTTTTTATTTTCATTTTGCTGACAAATAACAAACTGTCAGAAAATGATATAAAAGGTGTAATTTTTGATGTTTTTGAAAGAGGAATTACGATTGTAAAAAGAAACACTTCTATAATGATATGAACTTTTAATTTTTCCGGATTATCCAAAAACATGATATTCACATTAAATATTAACCGGAATGTAAATCCTGCGTTAAATAAAGAAATTAAAAATAATCTGTTGAATGGTATGATGAAAGTATTCCCGATAAAGATCATCAGTTTAATCGCATGTATTTAACTTTTTTTTCTTGAGGTCACCTTTTTGATATGAATTGTAACAGTTGAAACCGTTAAATCAGTTTTCTTACACAATACAAAAAAAACAAAGCTATCGATTTTCAATCATTTTTATTGATAATTCAATAAGGGAACGGGCAGACGGAAATGAAAGCATTTCCATTGCCTTTTTATAATTGTACCATTGCGGTTCCCTGCCCTTTTCACCTTTATTAACAACAGCTTTAAATCTGGTAAGAAAATAACTTACTCTGTACTTCTTTTTGTGTTTATTAAATTCAACAGTATCCAGAAATGTAATAATTTCTCCCGACACACCAGCTTCTTCAGTTAACTCCCGTAATGAGGCCTCTTCAAGTGTTTCTCCCATTTCTACATGTCCTTTCGGAAAGATCCACTTTGAAGGCTCCTTTTTTGAGCGTACAAGAAGAAATTCTATTCCTGAATCCAAAATCCTGAAAGTTACAGCTCCAGCCTGTTCTATTATAAAATCCATACCCGATAAAATACATTTTTAGATTATTAAAAATGGTACAAACTTGAGAGTATTCATAACCTATTTTACAGATATTGCCATTCTAATAAACCAGCCATGATCTGATCAAAACTTTCCTGCAAATAAGATCAGTATTTTTCTACTGATCTATTTTGAACAGGTATAAATCATCTGTTTTTATCTATTATTTTCATTGAAATTAATTCCTACCACTCTACTCTTATCCTTATGATAATCGTATGCAATACTCCGTTAACAGAAAGTGGTGCATGAGCATCTTCAGGAAAAAAAATCGCATACATCCCGGGAACGAGCCCAAACCATGTGTCTGGTATATCTGAATAGTAGATTGTGTCGTTAACGGAATCATAATCACCGGCACCGAAACATTTGGAAACAGATCTCCACCCAACATTATCAATTCCACGTGCCGAAAACTGAATTTCTATATATTTTTTATGGGATTCAAGCCTGGCGTTCGATACTCCGATACCAGGACCTGTCATGGCGAATGCATAAACATATTCACCTTTTATATATCTTTTTCCACAAGTAAATGCATCAGGATCTATTGAATGAAGGAACTGGAATGCAGATTCGAAACCAGGGTGAATTGCTATATATCTGCCCATATTAGGAAAAATATCAAGAATCATTTTATCTCCAGTTCTTATCTGATACCGTTCAGACTAAAACAGGTTCAATATTAGCTGATGCAATGGTTATTCCGGTTTCTTTTTTGATAAACAACCATCACACACTAATTTATGATCCTTGTAAAATAATAATTTTGAAGATCATTCACTCCATTATTAAATTGTACACGTTATTTAACCAAATTATCGATTCTGCTTAAATATACAAATATGGATAATACAGGTAAAAATCAACTTCAATGCTGATTCGATTGAGTAATCTGCCATATTCTGTCAAAAACAGATCTAAAAGTAGAAACAATATTACAAAGCTCGGATTCTTTATTACGCTCTCTCCATAAAAAAATAAATTCATTTAATAAAAAACAACCTGTTTCAATCAGTTCATTTCCGGACAAAGGTGCCTCCACTTCCTGTCTGTACTCTTTTTCTTTTTTAAACAAAAGAAAGGCCAGTGTCCACTTAATCATTTTAGCGCTCCACATAAACTCCATAAAATCAAGTCGGTTATCTGTTTTAAAGTTCAACATTTTTGCCTGAATTTCATCTGCCCTGAAATAATTTCGCAGGAGTATTTCAGAATCCATATTTTTCAACTCTTTTTCCTTGTTCCATAGACAATCCTTACTGTTTATCCAGGCATAGATGTTACCAAAATGATAAAAACAAAGGTTTCCCAATTCTCTGAGCAAAGATGCAAGTTCTGAGGAACAATCCTTCCACTCAAGTAACGAAATCGCTCTGTCAAACTCATTATCATTAAAAGCAGAAGATGTATTCCATGAAAGTGCTGCACCCAATGCCATTCCATGCAGGGCGCCTGAAACAAAATTTATATGGCCGCAATCTCCCCAGTCAGTATTCAGAACTCCATCAGCATTAAACTTTACCCCGTATTGGATTTTTTTTCTGATATTTGTTGATGCATGATCAATGTCACAGGCAAATCTACTCCACCCTTGTACACCAGGACACACAATCTGTGTAACACCAGCTTCAGAAAATTTTCTTGTAGCCTCCTCGGTAACATCAGCACCATATTCCCAGTTCAAAAAAACTGTTTGTGAAGGCAGTTCATGAATTAAATCACGATGATTTAACACAATATCTCCCCACATCATGGGAATTTTTCCATTTGATATGACAACCTCTGCGATTTTCTTGACAAAATCGACATAAAGTCTTTCGGGACCGGGCTGCACCAATGCTTTATTTCTGCCTTTACCTAAATCGAATGTTTCATCGCAGCATATATTAAAAAATTCTGAAGAAAACAGCGGAAGGTATTCTTCTATCATCTGTTTTATTAGATTAAAACTTTCTTCATTCGAAGGATCGATCGTATAGTGAGCCATACGATCCCATAAATCATGCGGCAGATCTGCAGCAGAAATTTCCAATTCGTTTAAATGCTGATACTTTCTCAGACGCAGCAATTCATAGAGATGTCCAAATGTTGCCATTGATGGAATCAGATCAATATGAAAATCACGACAATATTCATCAAGTTCCAAAATTTCCTGAGCAGTCAAAGGATCTTTCCCTGTCCACAATTCAGGAACAGATTTAAATGCGAAAGAGTGTTCCACATACAACTGAAGTTCATTTATTTTATAATAAGCACATTTTTCCACTAACCACTTTAATGTAGAAAGCTTTGGAACCTTTCCACGGGTTACATCATGATAAAATCCACGATGTTTAAAATCCGGTTCATCTTCAATTTTCAAACATGGAAGAGTTTTATGATACTGTTGAATGATTTGCAATAAAGTCTGTATTCCCCAAAATAAAGCTTTTGGCGACTTTCCATTTATCGCAATACCATTTCCATCAATTTTTAATGCATAAGTTTCACTGTAACCAGAATCTTCAAAATCCAGATAAATCTCGTTAGCAGAATCCGTTTCCGAAACCATAATAGGAATCATATGACCGGTTAAAAACATTATCCGCTTCTGAAGGAAAGTGCCGGCATGAAACAGATCCTTGTGAATACTTTTTATTGTGATTTTTTTAATATCAGCTAATTTACAAGCTCCACTAAGTACAGTTACTTCTTTAACTTCAGGAATCAAATACATTTTTATCCCTCATTTCTGAATTCATAACAATTGTTTCATTTGCAGGGCAGTTTTTTAACATCTAACCCTATCGCAATTCACTATATTGCTCAATAACTTTCCTGAACAGCATTTTCATTCTTAGTGGCCATCCGCTGTGGCCTCAAATCAGTAATCATTATTGTCACTTCAGGTAAAATTCTAAAATACTAAATATCTGTATATACAACTGTTTTTTTCTAAATGAAGACGATTAAGTAATGATGATCTGTGATAAAATTGTGAATTATGAATGGTGAATGTAGAGCAATCCTGAATTCATAATTCATAATTCACATGATCCTGGTATGGAATGTAATTCGCTGATAATCTGATTTAGTATACCTTAACCAACAGACATGACCAATGATTATGTCCTGAACTAACTGAAATAACAAGGAGTATTGATGAAAGCACTCGTAATGTTTTATTCCACCTATGGACATACCTGGCAGATAGCAGAAGCGGTAAAAGAAGGAATACATGAAGTAACACAGGATGTTACACTTAAAAGAATTCCGGAACTGCTTTCTGATTCGGTGCTAAAAGCACTCAGGGCACTGGAATTTCAGAAAAAAATGGAACATATACCTGTTGTTTCAATGGAGGAATTGGCTGATTATGATCTTTTGTTTTTTGGATCACCTACAAGATTTGGCAATATGATTGGCCAGATGAGAATGTTTCTGGATTCAACCGGCCCTTTGTGGAGTAAAAATGCCCTGACAGGTAAAGTGGGCAGTTGTTTTACCAGCAGTGGCACTCAACATGGAGGTCAGGAATCAACTATTCTATCAATGTACAATACGTTAATTCATCATGGAATGATTGTTGTAGGTCTGCCATACTCTTTCACCGGCCAGTCACGTATGGATGAAATAACAGGCTGCAGTCCATATGGAACCTCAACTATAAGCGGCCCTTCAGGAGAAAGAATGCCTTCTGAAAATGAACTAAACGGAGCAAGATTTCAGGGAAAGTTTGCAGCACGAATTGCAAAAAGAATTTTTGAATAATTTAATTTCCGTGGACCAACAGTTTCCTTTACGCTAGCCGTTTCACGACTACTGTTAAAATAGAGTCCATTTGAAAACTATATTAGACAGCTTGCGGGTTTATCCGTAAACAACTCCTGATATATGACCACGATGTGCCAGACGCAGATCCGGGCAATATTTAAGTGGGCTCCTAGCAGACTAAGAACCTAGCTATAGTCCCAGTAAGGGATACCGATTACGACTTCGATCAGGTTTTACTTGATTATAATTTATCTGAAATATAAATTGTATCAACACTCTTCTATGTTAAACAGGCAATAACTGTTTAACATAAATTATATTTTCAATATTAAAGACAAATCCGGACGCTATAACATATGTATCAAATTATTAATTAATACAAGCCAAATAATGAGTTACTTGACAATCAATTTGATAAAATATATGAATATTATAGAAAGAACCAAAGACTCTCACAATAAGCAGATAGATTTACAATACCTGCTGCAAAAAAAAACTGATGTAGATATGCATTTATTGTTTTTTTTCATAATACTAACAGGTTTCATGATAATAATATCGGTGCGCTTATTCCCGGGCCTGAGTGAAACATTGCTTTTGAAACATTATCCGGGAATATACTCTGTTTTTGTCACATTGAATTTATGTCTGTATATGACATTGACAGAAAAGTATAGAACTTCCCCTTTATTTACATCATCATGGCTTTCTCTTTTTTTGGCATTCCTGTTTGAATTCTGTACCTGGTCACTCGCGGCGTTATATGACCTGCCAGCTGCGGCTGCATTTACAGCATTTCCTGTACTGCTCAGTGCTTTCCATGGTCATCATTATCAGTCCAGTCTTAAATATCCCTGCCCTTTTTTTGTCAGTTTTCTTGCTGCTTTAGCTGGTCTTTTCCTTAATTATGACAAAATCCACCTGACCATATTTTCCATATCAGTTCCAGCAGCTCTGAGTATGAACCTTTTCTGGGGAACCCTGGCCCGTTGCAAACATGAAAAAAAAAAGCAACAGGAAGTTTTTCGTGAAGTAATAGATACACAGATTGCCAATGTTCACTTTAAAACGATTGATCGTATTATTAACATTCTTAATGTACTCAGAGAACATAATCATGATACAGTAAATGAGTATACCGGTCTTATACTTTTGCTGCCTGGATTTATGAAAATTGCCCAGGCTGAAAACCCGGACAAGGATGATATCCGTAAAGCTGTTGCCATAGCAAAGGGTATTCAACAATGTCTTCAATCCTTACAACATATCATGAAAAACAAACATAATATTGAATTGCGTAACCAACTGCAATCAATCGTAGTTTATCCATGTGAAATCCTTGAGAACCTGATTTCAGAATTTGAACAGAATTATCCTTCTATCCACTTCGTCGGGGATTTCCAGGATCCTCTTAAAAATTACACAATACCGTTCTTTGGCGGTAGTACTGCCTTAAAACAGGTGTTTCATAATATATTTTCATATACATGCAGGGAAATCAGAAAAAGAAACCCAAACTGTATTATTGTTGAATCAGACCCTGATTCCAGAAATTTTTTTGTTATTTCAATTTCTGATAACGGTTCAGTTTTTACTCCCATTCAACTTAAAACGCCGCTCTGCAATTTATTGGCAAATGTTCATGAAAACAGCAATCTGTATGCTTCACTGAGAATACTAAAATTCAATGGTGGTGACCTGATAATTAAAAACCGGCATGACAATAATGGAAGATGTTTCATAATAAAGCTCAGAGTGATACATGAAAGTGAAACCTGCAGTCATTAATGCAACTGTTAATAAACGTTTTCAGATCGTTAAGCGGCCGCGAGTATGATCATATTAAATAACCAGAATGTTTTCCCAACCAGCACAATAACAGTTGCAGCCATTCTCTTATCAACATAACCGATAAATCAGGCAGGATTGTTTTTCCTCCATAGTTTCATCTGCTCCATATAACGTTTTCTGAATGCACATAATTCTTTATCGTAACGGCCGTCCTTAAAATCCGGAAAAGACCATTCAAAAGACTGATATTTTCCGGCTTTGTATCTTCCTGCCAGATCTGCATATATCCCTTTGTCCAGATATATTTTCTGTCCTGCCTCTTTTGCAGATGCAAGTAATACCTTGTTATGATCAAGATATCCAGCATCAAGATTGACCACCCTTTTTCCTTTTTTGAAGGATAATTCCAGTTCCAGTTCATTACATCGAAGTTTCATTGTTACCAGTAATATAGGGTCATACAGTTTTTCAAAAGCAATCAACCTGCGGTATATTGGCTGCCCCATCTCTTTATGATAATAATCTGTAACATCAAAAAGATGGTCATCACCCTGAATATCGATTTTTCCCCAGATCTCTTCTGTTTGCTTACAGGCGACAATCAGGTCGGCTTTATCTTTAAACAGAACAGCTATGAAGTATTTAACCGGAAACGGTGGTCGTGGTTCAGCCATAATTCAAGACTCCAAATGCCTTGTTTACAATTTCTTTACTTATCCCCAAATTCAGGGAAATAAAATCTATCTGTGAGCTGGTGTCAAGTACTGTACGCTGTATTCCCCTGTTGTTGCGAACGGAGAGTCTTTGTCCCTGAAGATACTGGTGGGTTCCTGCACTACAGCGTGTGAGAACAGGATAAGTCATCATTTCCCATGTAAACGATTTGATCCATGCCCGGTAAAATGTAATACTGTCAACAGGATCAATTTTATAGGTTAATCTGTATGTTCTGTTGTTATTCACAATAGTATTGAGCCGAATTCTTCGACAGTTTTCTTCTGGTTGAAGCTCTATTTTGTTGTATCCGGTATCTACTACAACAGTTTTTTCTTCAGGAACGAGGGTAGGAATAAAAAGCAGATACCCTGGATCAAGGAGGAACAAACCTTCCGACCGGATAATCACAAGTCCACAGTGTGTATCCACACCATAATACCGGTCTGCAAGTACAGGATGAGCCTCTATTCCAAGAGAATCAAAAACAGCTATAACTGCAGCAGCAAGTGAAAAACAGGTTCCCCCTGTTCCCCATTTAAGCCAGTCTCCAATAACTTCATCGGGATAACGAATGGCTGAATCTGCATTTACAATTATTTGAGATTTGATAATTTTCGTGAGGTTTTCGTAAGGAATTCTGGAAAACGCCTGTGCAACCCTGTTTACTGTCAATTCCTTGTTCCGGTAATCGGTAATTCCCGATTTTACCAGAAACTCTTTTAAAATCTTTCTGTCATTTATCTTCAAAAATGGTGCATCATGAAAAGTATTCATATAGTTCCTGACATTACTGATTACGCTTCCCCGGATCAAAAAACAGCCGTTTTAACCTTGTGATGTGGCCAGGCAGTCATAAACCCTTTATGCCAATGTACGCTATAATGACCAGCGTAAAGGAATCGTTACTTTTATGTACAATATAATTACAAAACGGCATTAAAATTGCATCCCTTTATTAAAAACATTTTTCGATTAAATTCAGATAAAGGAGCTGCCAATGATTTCTTTGAAAATGAAACGAAAGATAGTCATGGGAATTTTCC
>JAAYEB010000304.1 GCA_012728995.1 Fibrobacter sp.
GAAACAGGATACAAACAGGTTACGTTATTTCAATCTTTAATCGGAACTCCGGGTCGGTATCGGAATCGGAATCGAATCATGGAAACAGAGTGATTACAGATAGATAACACTTATTATTCTTATAAAAATCGATGCCATAAAAAGCGATTGAGGAATTGGGGATACGATACCGACCCCGAGCCCCGATTCCGATCCCGATCCCCGATCCCCACCGGAAATTGCCTGATGGACAATTTGGGTTAATTGGAGTTTAACGTAACTGCCTTTATGGAATAGGTTTTGGTACATTGGTAACGTTGAGCTACATCCAGTGAAATTGATATACCCTTTTCTTTGAGAACTTTATCAATACTTCTTTTTGCCAGTTCAGGAGAATTATGATCATTGCTAAGGTGGCATAAAACAACCACTTGAGGCGAAAACAAACTCTTTTCGAAAATCCTTGTCAAAGCATCTGCGGTTTGATTGTTCGATAGATGCCCCAACTCTCCAAGAACTCTTTTTTTGTGGATAAAGGGACGTGCTGGATTATTTTTCAATAGCTCGACATCATGGTTCGCTTCAAGTATAAGTGCTTGTGAATCTATAAAATACGGTAAAATCGCATCAGGGAAATATCCAAGATCTGCAGCATAGGTAAGAAGTTTCGTTTTTTCTTCTTTAATGAAACAAAACCCTGTTGTAATACCGTCCGAATCATGAGATGTTTCAAAAGGTTTTATGGATATATCACCAATTTTAAACCGGTTTTCATCAAACCCGTTTATTTTGATTATAGATGACCAGTTTTTTTTGAATTTTGGTTTTATCAGAGGAATGTTTTTAGAATGAATCCATAAAGGAATGCTGTGTTTGTTACAAATTTGGAAAGTTGAATGGTTAAGATGGTCTGAATGAAGATGAGTAATAATAATGGCATGTATGTTCTGCAAACATAAACCGACTTCTTCAAGAGCTTCCCTGATTCTCTTCTGACTCATCCCTGCATCAATTAAAATACGAAAACCATTATATTCAATCAGTGTACAATTGCCGCTGGAACCGCTTCTGAGTACGCAAAATTTTAACAATAAAACTCCTGGATAATTTAAGTGAGGTATAATGAGTTGAATCAAAAACTTGTTTTATTTGTTAGAAGTAACATCTTGTTTGACCGTGCATTATGGAAATGTTCAGTGATGCATTTTTCATTAAGATTCCATTTTTATGTAATCCAGTCTGTGGTAAGCTGTTACGGTATATTAATCTTCTCAACAAAAAAAATTGAAGAATAAAAATAATAAAAAGGCATGTATATAATACATGCCTTTAGAGATTGTGAAATACTACTTAAAGTAGTATTGTCAGAGGGGTTTTTTCTTGTCGGTGCATACAAGATTATTTTGGTTAAGTAAATTTTCAATTTCGTTGTCTATTTCCTTGCCCCAGTTTTTGTACTCACCGATAAAGCTTTCGAGCTTTGTTTCACGTGTGGATAACAGTGCTCTTATGACACCTTTCAGAAAATTGACCTCAATTCGTAAATGTTCAAGGTCTGTACTGTCTGGAATATCAGGCTCAATTCGTTCAAAAAACTGTTTTTCTGCTTCCTTGGCTTCATTGAGCCATTGGGAAACATCTTCCCAGCTATCACTTTCTTTTGCTGCCAGGCTTACAATTTCTGCAAGAGGTGTATCAGAGTATTTGCTTTCCACAAAAGCTTTCATTGTTTTGAAATAACGGATCCATAAACCGCTGATATAAGCCTGTATCTCAATTTCATCCTCTAAAAGCTGAATCTCTTTTTTTAACTTAACAATGGTTTCTTCACTGAAATCATAATTTTCCATAAATACTCCCGGATTCAGGTGAAATAGTTTCCAGTTTTTCCGGTTAATGTACGCTTCCTCCTTTTAACCAGGAGGAATTTATGAGAAAAAATGAGAATGGGATTATACGAGAGTTGCACATTTTCCAGATTTGAACAAATTATACATATTTCTGACTAAAAAATCAATATATTGTTGTCTGAAACAGTTGAACTACAATAAACGGTTGCCAATAAATTCTATAAGTATATAATTTGGGGATAAAAAATGATTTAAAGTTCAATAATTGCTATAAATTTTATAATAACTTTTGAATGTGATTAACCAATGGTGAGGTGCGGATATGGCATTTGCGATGAGCAGGATTTATGGTTGTGAAGTAACCATTTGTTTCATCCGATTTATTCATCAGAATTACTGGATTTTCAGGAGAAAATACACCTTCAGAAAAAAATTGGTTATTATAATAATGTATCTGATCCGGTTTAATCTTTGGAATTGGTAATAATTATGATAAGGAAGGCATCAATTGCAGATATTCCTTTTCTGACAGAACATCATGAAAAGATGTTCAGGGAGATATTCGGGAAAAAAGGGTATAGAGTTAACGAAAATGATTTTTTTTTGATGAAGAGTGTGTATGGTTCCAAATTAGCAGATCAGTTTGTTGATGGTTCCTGTTTTGCATGGATTTATCACAATGATGACATTTTGATATCCAGTCTTGCGGTTACAATTCTAAGATCTGTACCTGTTCCATATGATCCTCAAGACAGGTCTGCATATATACACAGTGTTTATACTGAGGAAAAATACAGAAACAGGGGGCATGCAAAAACACTTGTAAAGAAAGCGATTGAATTTTGCAGAGAAAAAAATATAAGAAGAATTGATCTGGTTACCAGCGATGACGGAAAGGTGTTGTATGAGAAACTGGGGTTTAAATATGTACCGGAATACATGAGATTATATTTATAAGGTCTGAATTGAAGCATGAGATACGAGGGTGATATCATGTCATACAGTAAGAAGCCTTGGTTTGGCAGGCTAAAATGTTTTTTAATTTTTTAAAACCCTGCAGGGATCGGTAATTTACACCTTTTCGAGAAATTCATTAAAAGTTTTTATTGTATTAAGGTTGATTTTTAAATTCATTATATCGTCTTTGTTTATTACAGTTATTCTTTTTGGTCTTCCACTCAGAAAAGGTATATAATCTTCTTTTAAGATATTTTCGAGCCGGATTTTTCTTTTATCCAGAATTTTGTGTTTATCCATGAGTGACTCCTTTCTGATTATCTTTGTTTTGTTTCGCTTAAGAGCAACTATAGTGCCAATGGTTGAAAATTGGAGACAGGGGAGTAAAACAGGGAATTCAGTTAATTAATTGTCTTGTTATGAAACAGCGGAGTTGTGAAGATTCGTTTGATAATGGAACGTTTTAAATTTCATTTTTGTTTATTCAAATGGAATACAGATATTTTCATAAAATATACACATTGAGTTTAGCATTATTTATTATATTAAAAGAATTAACGAAAAATCTATATTAATTTGAATAAAAATATTTTGAAGCGTTTAAACTTAAAAGAACAATAAGTTTAAAATCCTTACGTTTTAAAAAGGAGTAACTTATGAGCCCGGTAAAATATGGGAAAGTA
>JAAYEB010000305.1 GCA_012728995.1 Fibrobacter sp.
AAACCGGTAATAAATGTGCATCCGGTACAGGCGAGTTTTTTCTTCAGCAGATTCGGAGAATGAATCTGACAATAGATGAAGCAATAGAGCTGGCTTCAGATTCAGATCCGTATAAAGTATCGGGCCGTTGTTCTGTTTTCTGTAAAAGTGACTGTACTCATGCTCTTAATAAAGGAATACCGGCAGGCAGGGTCTCTGCTGGTTTGTGTAGAATGATTGCAGAAAAAGTTCTGGACCTTTTAGAAAAAACTACTGCAAAAAGGATTATAGCAGCAGGGGGAGTAACCCGTAACAAAATATTGATGCAAATACTTCGTGAAACCATTCCTGAACTATATATTCCTGGTATTTCTGATGTGTTCGAGGCTGTTGGAAGTGCCTGGTACGCCATGATTCGGCAAATACCTTTCGATTCTTCAACAAAACTATTTGTACATACCAATTCTTCTTTTCAGGTTTTACCTCCGCTTTCCAATGCACAGAAAAATGTTTGTTTTAAATCAATTGAGGAAAAAAAGGCTCATCCACAGGATGAACTGATAGTAGGGCTTGATGTAGGGTCTACAACGACCAAGGCAATCGCACTTCGGGTAATAGATTGTGCTGTTGTCGCAAAAACGTATCTTCGTACAAATGGCAACCCGGTACAGGCTTCAAGAGATTGTTACAGAAATCTTTGTGAGCAGTTGCCGCAAGAGGTTCATGTTACAGGTATTGGTACTACCGGTTCCGGAAGACAGATCGCAGGTCTTCACTGTGGAACATCCAATATTATCAATGAAATTATTGCGCATGCATCTGCAGCAGCGTTTTTTGATTCCGGAGTTGAAACTATCTTTGAAATTGGTGGTCAGGATGCCAAGTATACATATCTGACAAATGGAGTGGCAACCGATTATGCGATGAATGAAGCCTGTAGTGCAGGAACAGGTTCTTTTCTTGAAGAAGCTGCACATGAATCACTTGGTATCGAATATACTGAGATTCAGGATATTGCAATCAAGGGGAAAAAACCACCAAATTTTAATGACCAGTGTGCAGCATTTATAAGTTCGGACATAAAAACTGCGTCACATGAGGGTATAGGCAGAGACGACATTGTTGCCGGGCTGGTCTACTCAATTTGTATGAATTACATAAACCGGGTAAAAGGGCAGCGACCTGTTGGCAAAAAGATTTTCATGCAGGGTGGGGTTTGCTATAACAAAGCAGTTCCACTTGCAATGGCTAACCTCATTGGGACCGAAATAATAGTTCCGCCAGAACCTGGGTTGATGGGTGCTTTTGGAGTTGCTCTTGAAGTGAAAAAAAGAATAGAACAGAATTTGACACACAAGGATTCCTTTAACCTCAAGGTGCTTTCTGAACGGGAAGTGACATACGGCAAAAAGTTTTATTGTGCCGGCGGGACAAAGAAGTGTGACCGCGGATGTGAAATAAACATGATTATAATAGAAGGGAAAAAATATCCCTTTGGTGGTGCGTGTAACAAGTATTATAACCTTGTACATAAAACAAAAATTGATTCTCAGGAGTATAATCATGTTACTTTCAGACAGAATCTGATATTTTCTGCACCTCCCCGTGCTGAAGAAAAAAAAGATCCAATAAAAGTTGGATTGAGCAGATCTTTTTTAGTCAATACATTTTATCCTCTTTATTCAACATTTTTTTCACAACTGGGTGTCCGCTTGATAATGTCTGATGGAGTTGATCAGGATGGCATAAAAAGAAAAAGGTCATCATTCTGTTTCCCGGGAGAAATTTCACATGGCGCATTCAGTAACATTCTCAAGAAAGAGACCGACATAATTTTCTTGCCGTCAATCGTTGAGCTTGAAGTTGCAAATGCTCCGTTTATCAGAAGAGAACATCAGTGCACCTGTCTTTTACTTCAGAGCGAGCCCTATTTTTTGAGAAGTTCTTTCAAAGATAAAAATCCGAAACTGTTATCACCGATAATAGATTTTTCCTATGGGTTTAGTTCACAAAAAAAGGTGTTTGAAAAAATTGCCGAAGATCTGGGTTTTTCGAAAGAGAAAGGTAAAGAGGCTTATTTAAAAGCGGTGGCTGAGTTTAACAAGCGTAAACAGATCCTCAGAGATACCGGAGACAAGCTGCTCGAAATGTTTACACCTGGATCAAATCATATCGGAATAGTCTTGTTCGGGCGACCTTATAATGCATTCGCTTCAGAGGCCAATATGGGAATTCCCGAAAAAATTGCTTCAAGAGGAATCCACATTATCCCCTGGGATTGTCTTCCATACGAAAAAGAACCTTATGATCCGGATATAAACTGGGCAGTTGGTCAGGATATTCTCAGGGCAGCCCGTCTGGTTTCGTCACATCCCAATCTTTTCGGTGTTTATATAACAAATTTCAGTTGCGGACCGGATTCATTTCTTCTTGGATATTTCAGAAGACTCATGAAAACAAAACCATCCTTGACTCTGGAGCTGGACAGTCATACTGCTGATGCAGGTGTTAATACCAGAATAGAGGCTT
>JAAYEB010000306.1 GCA_012728995.1 Fibrobacter sp.
ATTTTATTAATAATTAAAAATCACACATAAGCAAAGGACACTAAAATGCTTCTTCGCCGTGATCAGGTTCCATTTCCCAATAACCCAGCCTGCAAACAGTGCGCAAACAAACCCTGCCATCAACTTTTTGCCGGACCGATATATCCCGGAAAGATTATCTTTGTTCATCGCTCAAAATTTGTACGGCTTCCCTGTTATGCGCCGTCATTGGAAGAGGAAAATGAAAACAAAAAGGAACCTGCCCCACTTACCGATGACCTCGAAGTAATTACCGGACAACTTGAGATCAGTAATCCCAAATGGGAACACACTACAGATGAACTGAAGAGAGATTCCGCAGACAAGGCAGTTATTGGTGATCTGATAGAACTCAGGGCTGATATAAAAAACTATCCTGAAAAAGCCAAAGTTACCTTTGATATCTATGATGTTTCCTCAAATACTCCTCTCCGTATCACCTCGGTTGAAAGCAAAAACGAAAACGGTGTTGCAAAAGCACAATGGACCGTTGAAGACCCCGAGCAAAAGGGAGAAAACCTCAAACTTGCTTTTGAAGCGATTGCCCGAAGCAAGGCAAGTTCAAGGGTTGAAGTCCCGATGATTCCAAAAATAAACTGCGACTTTGTGGAAGCACCTGATATCCTGTTTCACCATAACAGTGCTGTACCCTGCCTCGACCAAAACGGGACTTTAATAGACTCTCTTACTTCGGTATTCAAATATGCCAAAGAGAACAAAGACAAAGAGATAGTCCTTTTCGGACACACAGATACCAGCGGCGATCCAGATTATAACTACGACCTTTCACAGTGGCGTGTTGAAGGGATAAAGGCTCTTCTTGATAACAACGTAAACATGTGGCTTGATATAGTCGAACTGGCATCAAGGGTTGAAGATTATCAGACGATACTGAAGTCTCTTTGCGACTCATACGGATGGCCAACCGATCCCGGTGCAGTAGACAATACAAACAGCCAGAAAACAATAGATGCGGTTAAAGCATTCCAGAGTGAGTACAATACCCGTTTCAACAGTTCGCTTAAGGAAGACGGTGTTGTGGGTTCAAAGACCTGGGAAGCGATCTTTGAGGTAATTAGAAATCTTCTGGTTGAGAGTGTTAAAGGTGAAATCGGTGAAGAGCCTTCTACACTTGTCTACAGTTCAAACCACAATGGAGTTTATCCGTGCGGAGAAAGTTTCCCTGTTGATCAGAAAGAAAAAAACAACTACAGCTCTCTTGAAAATCGCAGAGTAGAGATAGTGTTTTTTGATAAGGGAAAAGCTCCGGAACTGATTGAACCTGAAAATAAAAAGCAAATCAAAAAGAGTGAGGTGATTGTTTACGATGAAAGGGTAACCGAAAAGAAACCGGTAAAGAGAGCGGCAAAATCACCAGATGAAACAACCTCAGATCTCAGTGAAGAATCTGCTGTTTTTTATGCTCCCGGAAGGGATGAATACTTCGTTGTTGAACCATCAGATATTGATGCACTGGTTACAGAGATTGATGAGCTGGAACAGCTTTCTGAAGAGATCCGCCTTTACAGGGAATCATTTGCCAATAAAAGGGCTGATGAAAAGATGACAAAAGCAGCAAATGAGATTCAGCAAAAAGTGGAAGAAAAGTTTGATGGTCTCACAAAAGAGCCTTCAAAAGCAATTCAGGAGCTTCTACTGGTAAAATCAAACAAAAAAACAGGTAAGATTAAAAACCGTGTTTACATCAGGCCATATAAAGCTACAAACAGACAGGTAAGAGGACATTGGAGAAAACACAACGACAAAACTGTTGAGAAACTTTTAAAGAAGTGGCTTAAAAAAGAACCGGCAGCAGGAAAGAGTAAAGTAGAAACCAGGCTTAAAACAGTATTGTTCCAGACAGAAAAGATAGATGAGCAGTGGCCATGGAAATGGAAGTTTGATAAAAAAGGTGGAAAAGATACGGCAGCAGGATATTTTGGCGGGGCTTATGACATTCAGTTTTTCAGGTTTGTTGCAGGAGCCAGAGGGGAAGCTGACTTTGATCTGACCGACAAGAAACTCACACTCGGGGCTGATGCAGGGATCTCTTATGGAATAGCTGATGGATCGATAAAGGGGGAATGGGGATTACCGGATCAGGATGGATTCAATCTGTATGATCACCTTTTACTTTCTCCAAAGGCTCGTGAATCGATAAAGCCCAATTATGAATGCAGGTTCAGGTTTAATATAAAAACAGAGGGAAAATTGTTTGCCGGAGTATCTCTGAGTGCTGTAGTTGCGCTGCCTTGTATAGACTTTGGAGATGAAAAGTCGGGAATTTTTGGTGGATCGGTAGGAGGGTTTGCCGGCGGGTCTGCTGAAGGTAAACTTGTTACAGAAATAGTATGGAGCAAAGAAAAGGCAGCAGCATTCAATTTGCTTGCAGGTTTTGGCGGTAATGCTGCCGGAAATGTGGGTATAGGAGCAGAGGGCAAGTTTGAGTTCAGGTATGAGAACGGGAAAGTAAAATTTGTTTCCGGAGCGATGCTTACCTATGGTATAGGCGCGAAGGCAGGACTGGTTTTTGAGCTTGATGTAAATAAAG
>JAAYEB010000307.1 GCA_012728995.1 Fibrobacter sp.
GCAATTCAATTAAATTGCACATGTCTAATTTTGTTATTGGTAAACCGCATTCTTTGCTTTCAATGAGTCCAATTTTTTGTTTTGAAATACCTGTACCACCAAAGTCAAAACCGATTACAGTTGATTTTGATGTGGAATGTCAAAAACATTTCCAAAAATGAATATGCCTCCAGAATTGTTTTGTAATGCAAAATATTAGTATAATAATGTAGAGTACCAAATTAAATCCTGTTGATAGGGAATTTTTTTTCACTTTATTTCCCACTTACTTATTTTGCCCGTTATCACTCAAACTGACCGTTTAATAGATCGGTTACCAGAAGGCGTTCACCATAGCCTATAGTTTTCAGATAAATTCCCCCTGTTTTTTTCAATAAAAATCCCCCCCCCTCCCTTTAGAACATTTCTGTATTTATCCTTCCTGAAATTAGCTTTTTAGAGTTACACTTTCAGGCGAATATCTATGGAAAAAAAGGTATGCGAGCATTGCAGATGCACTTTTTTTCCCAGCCGCAGCAACCAGAAGTTTTGTACGAATCAAACTTGTCGCCGCAGCCGCAAGCGTCAGTGGCAAAGTAAAAAGGTTCGTACTGATAAAGATTACCTGGCAGCACAGAAGGAAGTCCACGCGCGATGGTTGGAAAAAAATCCGGATTATTACCGAAACTACCGAAAACGAAATCCTGCCTATACTCGTCGTAACCAACTCCAGCAACGTGTGCGCAACCGTTGCCGCCGTGGGGTTCGCAGCAGCCAGCTCCGTGAAAAAATTGCAAAGATGGAAGCGAAAAGGCCTGTTGTGACAGGTATTTACCAATTTTTGGCGGTAGGGCCGGATGGGGACCTGATTGCAAAGATGGACGCCAGTTATGTACAACTTACGGAATTACAGACACTTACGATTTGCGGTCCATGATTGCAGAGTATAGGATTAAAGGAAAAGAAAAAGTCTGGATTAGGATTAGTAGGATTAAAGGATTATAGGATTAAAGGAGAAGAAAATGTCTGGATTAGGATTAGTAAGATTAAAAGATTATAGGATTAA
This sequence comes from Fibrobacter sp., assembly GCA_012728995.1. GTDB lineage: Bacteria > Fibrobacterota > Chitinivibrionia > Chitinivibrionales > Chitinispirillaceae > JAAYEB01. Next base: position 1,046 of record JAAYEB010000307.1, read on the forward strand.
AACGGACAAAATCCTGTAATCTTCAAATCCTGGAAATCCTAATTCAGACAATGAAGGGGCTGCGTTGATGAATTCAAGAGAATACTGGTGAAGAGGTTCGAAAGCAATTGATGAGATCTGCATACTATTCTCCGTTTACACACTGGTGTGCGCAAATTCACATACGAACAAATATTAAAACGGGATAAGACCAATCTTGATATCTTCTGGTTAAGAGATAAAAGCCTGACCGACCTTGATAATCTCCCCGATCCCGATGTTCTGGCAGGAGAGATTATTGAAAACATAAAATCCGGTCTGGAATGTTTTAAAGACCTTATGGAAACTATTAACGGGACATCTGAGGTGTGAAGATTTTATGTAAAAATGAGTTTTCAACATGGCTTAGAATAGAGTTACATATTCACACTTATTGGAATAAAAAAAACAGGGAGATTATTAATCTCCCTGTTTTACTTATTATCCGTATAAAGACAAATAATAACAATTAATCAAAACAAACCTTAGAAACAACATTCTCATAATAGTTCGACCAGAAAGACTCAATCCCTTCAAGCCTGTAACTCATCTTCTCTTTTTCATCACAGAAATCAAAAGTCCGTATTAAC
>JAAYEB010000308.1 GCA_012728995.1 Fibrobacter sp.
AACATGCCGCCAGAGCCACAGCAGGGGTCAAAAACACGGCCTTTATAAGGTTCAAGCATTTCTACAAGAAGTTCAACAACACTGCGTGGAGTATAGAACTGACCACCCTTTTTTCCTTCGGCCAGGGCAAATTCTCCCAGAAAATATTCAAACACATGGCCCAAAACGTCGGCACTGCGAGCTTTGGCATCGCCTAAAGCAATGTTGGCAATAAGGTCGATAAGTCCGCCCAGGCTGGTGGGGTCCAGGTTGCCACGGGCATAGACTTTGGGAAGCACATCCTTGAGTGAGGGGTTTTCCTTCTCGATGGCATCCATGGCGTTATCCACTTCTTTACCAATAGTGGGCAGTTTTGCCTTGGATTGCAGATATGACCAACGGGCGATTTCGGGGACAAAGAAAACATTTTCGGCCTTGTATTCGTCTTTGTCTTCCGGGTCTGCACCGGCATAATCGCCTTTACCGCTTTTCAATTTTGAATGCAGTTCTTCGAAGGCGTCGGAGATGTATTTCAGGAATATTAAACCGAGGACAACATGCTTGTATTCGGCGGCGTCGATGTTTTTGCGGAGCTTATCGGCAGCCTTCCAGAGCTGCTTTTCGATGGGTTCTTCATTGGATGATTTTGTCGATTTGGCTTTGGCCATTTTTATCTCCAGTTCTTTTCTCTTCTTCTCTTCAGCCCGCCATGGACGGCGGGTTTAAGAAATGTATTTATCCTCAATTCATTTTCCTTTTTCACTGTCTTGGCGTTCTGCCTTTCGCACAACTTCACCAATTATGAACTTTCTTTACTTTTCATGCTTAAAAGGTAAATTCATTTTAATTTTTCCGTATTTTCCTTTATTTTACCGCTTCACCTGGTTTTCTACCATCTTGATAACCGGTTTTAGTTTTCAAAATCCATAAATTCATGAAATTACAATAACCTCATTATCCAGAAAATGTACGTGTTTTTAATTATTTGTTTAAAAAAAGGTTTGCTGGTCTGGTGTTTATCTGCAGCTATTGCGGTTTTTTTAACCGGATCAGCGGTTTCTGATGTGGTTTGGAGAGTGAGAATAATGGTGCTCATGGCAAAATGGAATCGAAAAAATGAAAACTTTTGACTCATTTAAATTAGTATTGAAATGCAATAAATGCAAAGAAAAGTGTCTGAATCACCGATTGGCACTGATTATAGGATTTCACCGAAAGATATGGAATTTTCAAATACTAAGATATTTATCAGTGTAATTCGTGTAATCTTCTGGGTCCGTGATTCAGACAATGTCTTCAGAGCGGGCGAGTTTAAAAGCTGCGTACTGTTTTGGTGTTCGGGTCGGACCGCAGTAACTGCTTGATATTAAAGGGTACTAATGCTTCAAAAACCCTCATTTTCGACCTTAAAAGCTTGTTTTTAATCTAAAAAAGATGATTTTAAAAATCAAAATGAGTTAATTCTAAAAAAAACATACCTTTCCTTTTGTATTTATAATTAATCGCGTATTCCGGACTATCTGGCATCCTGATCCGGTCCAAACCGGCACCTGATCTGGAGTGAAGCGACGAGCTTTGTTTTGTAATAAATAAGATTTCGGTTTTAGTTATATTTTGTGGGTTTTGATTGTCAGAAAACCAAAAATACTGGTTTGAAGCAGATTTAAAATGATTTGAAAATCTGGTAAGGCATGCGCCCTTTATTAGCAACTGCTACGCTTACGGTTGAGTACGTCAGAATGCGAGCAGTGTTGCCTACGAAAATAAGAGAAAAACATTAACAAACAAATCTTTTAAACCGGGGCTATTCACAGCTTTCCACACGCCCCCAAATCGAAAGTTGCAAAGCTGTAATGAACTGCCGCGGGGGTCGTGTGCGCTCGGCGAAAATGAAAATATCATATCTTAACATCCAAAGAGTCGCATGCCTAACCAGATAACATTTCTGAAATATCCAGTCTGCTTGTTTTTCGGGATTTATATTGTCAAAAAATAAAAAAACGGTACTTTTAGCAAAAACTGGATATAAAACTGCATTATATTTCCTAAAACCTTATTTTTTATCGCAAATGTTCATACCTTATTTGTATTAGACAATATTATTTTTAAACTGGAGGCTGGATACAAAACCCATTCAGTCATTATAAGATAGAGTTTTTTCAGCTCTCATTGTTCAAAATAATTGTATCAGCAACACCCCGTGAGAATGTTTTAAAATTCAAGGTGATACCCATGCAAATTGTTAGAAGAATGAAATTGACCAATATCGTAGTTAGTATCCGATTTTTAATCATTGTTTTCTTGTTTTGTGCAAGGTGCAGCGTTATTCGCTCAATATTTTATCAAGAGGCTGAAATTACTGATTACAAATTATTCCCTTGTAGTGATATCCAGGCATCTCAGGAACCACAAACATTTATTGATGCGCAAATGAATAATGTGTTTGATACACTTTCATTTTCAATAAATACAAAAGATTATTCATTACAATCACTGTTGGAGAAAACTAAAACAGTTGCGTTTATAATTACAAAAGAAGATACTCTTATTTATGAGAAATATTTTCATGGTTATACCGATACTTCGATGATCCTCTCATTTTCAATGAGCAAATCATTTTTTTCATTATTGTTTGGAATTGCCATTGATGAAGGAAGAATACAGTCACCCAATCAATTAGTGACTGATTACATCCCGGAATTAACAAATATTAAATATGCTCACTCTCTTCGAATCCATCATTTATTACAAATGACTTCAGGGCTACGCTATCAAGAACCTTCTGCAAACCCTTTCGCTTTACACAATCGTTTGTATTGGGGAGATGCCATAGAGAAACAATTGTCATATTTGCGATGTGACATTGAACCTGGTCACAGGTTTGAATACAAAAGCCTTGACAATCAGCTTTTGGCGCTTATTCTTTCTCGCGTTCTTCACGATGAAAGTATTTCTGAATACTTTGAGAGAAAAGTATGGAGACCATTAGGTTCTGTTCATAGTGCCCGGTGGTGTGTGGATGCAAATGGTCTGGAAAAAACATTTTGTTGTTTTACTGCACGTGCAATTGATATAGTAAAACTTGGAAAAATTATTCATGGCAATGGTATGGTTAATGATAAAGCAATTATATCTAAACAATGGTTGCAGTCAATCACAGCTATTGACACAGCCATGGCCAGTAAACTGTATTACCAATATCAATGGTGGATTGCAGATGATAATGGAAATGAAATATATGCATCTGGCCATCAAGGCCAATTATTGTTCGTTAACAGACAAATGAAAACAGTTATATTGCGTATGGGAGAAAAAAGAATCATTTCTACAAAAGACTGGATACAAGTTTTCAGGAACCTGAATGCATTGATGGACAAGTAATCTGTAGGATATATAAGAACATGGTAAAAAAATGACATGCTTTATGTTATCAATTCTGTAAATAAAAAGGTGCGGGAATGAAAAGTTCAGTGTTTTCAATTATAATTGTAATTGGATTGTTGCTGCCAGGGTGTGGTATTGGTGGGTATCATGTAATGATTTTTAAAAATAGACCTTCTTTTACTGATAGTTTTAAAAATGCGGATAGTATAGATCTTGTTTATAAAATACTCTTACCTTATCAAAAAGAGGGGCAGATCAATAAACATCCTCTATTTATTTACATTGATGGTTCTGGCCCACATCCACTTGATCTGGCACGACAAGGAATTCTTGTACATTTTCAATCGGCGGGTTTTGTTGCAGCAATGAAACAAAAACGGGGTGTGAAACCAAGTGGTGGTTCTTTTAAAGACCTCACCTATAGACAAAGAATTCAAGACAATCTTGATTTTATTGATTTTTTATGTGAAAAATATCCCCAGATTGACTCTGAACACGTTTTCATAATGGGGCATAGCGAGGGTGCAACCATAGCAGGGGCAGTTGCTGCACGTTATCAAAATACTGCTGGGCTCATCTGGCTCTCAGCATGTTTAAATG
>JAAYEB010000309.1 GCA_012728995.1 Fibrobacter sp.
ATTACAAAGTTCCTGTTCAGGTTTATCTGAATTTTAGAAACAGTAAAGAAAATGGATTGAAAATGCCGCTTCCGGCAGGAAATGTAAGAATATTTACCGCAGACAGCAAGGGAAGACAGCAGTTTATTGGTGAAGATCACATTGATCATACTCCTGAAAATGGAATGGTTCAACTGAAAAGTGGTGAAGCATTTGATATAATCGCAGAAAAGAAACAGACCAGTTTTAAGCAGATAAGTACACAACTCTGGGAATCTGAATGGAAGGTAGAATTAAAAAATCATAAAAACGATGCGGTTACTGTTGGAGTTGTTCAGCCAATGATGGGGAACTGGGAAATAGTAAAATCCAATTACGATTATGAAAAAATCGACGCATTTAAAGTAATGTTTAAAATTCCTGTCAAAAAACAGGGCGAAGCCGAATTGAGTTATCAGGTAAAAGTAGGGTTGTAATTCTCCGGGTTAATGACAAAACGATAACTTTGCATGAACTTGATCTGGCATTTTTGGAAATACACTTTCAGTACAAGGTTCCAGATCATCAATACTGCCAGATTTTCAATAAAAAACAGACCTGGTGTAAGGTTCAGAAAAAAACCGACTTTTTTGTTTCCTGTATGAATCTATAGATATCAGTAATTGAATATTTGCAGAAAAAGATTTATTTTGATTGGGATTATTTTCCAGGTATACTTTAACAGGATAAAATATGAAACGTATAATTTTATGTATATTAGGTGTTACTTTGTTAGCATGCGGGTGTGTAACCCGAATGGCGGTTAAAAACAACAGCCAGGGACCACGTGCTCCAAAAATCAGTTATTCTGAAACAAGTGGTGATTCTTACAACGAAGCTATTAAAATTACTGGCGCGCAAAAGCAGAGCCAGGGTGTTGAAGCTGAATATAACTGGATTAGCAGCAAGCATGGTATAAAGGATAAAGACTGGCGGATAGTTGGACAGGTAAAAATTCAGGAAGAGGGAAAGCTTTACGATGTGATAGAAATATCATTAAGTTCAGATTCGGACAGACGTATCTATTATTTTGATGTATCAGATTTTTCATGGAAACGGGAATAAAAGTTATGGTTAATGCAATTGTATTATTGAAAGTGAAAAGAGATAAAGTTAACTCCATAGCTTCAGATCTGACAGATATGAAGGGTATTAGTGAAGTATACTCTGTTGCTGGAAAGTATGATCTGGCTGTGATGGTACGGGTTAAAGATAATGATGATCTGGCAGATATAGTAACAAACAGAATGCTTAAACTCGATGGAATCACCGATTCAGAAACACTTATTGCTTTCAGGGTTTATTCAAAACATGACCTGGAAAGTATGTTTTCATTGACCTGAACAGAGCGTGATTGAGGTAAATCCGTTAATGCCGGTTCTTACCCTTGTTTTGGGATAAAAGTGAATCAGGTTAATCCAGAACTGAGTTCGGGTTGTCTTTTTTAAACCCTGTTTTGGTTAATTCTGAATATTCTCGTTTCTGGATTGCCAGGGCCATTTCCCACTTATTTCTACTTCAAGAGTCAGGCTGAGAAAAGTCCGGACCAATACTATACCCGCTAATATCACCAAACCATCTAAAGTCGGTTCAATTGCAACAGAGCGGATAATATCTGCAGCAACAAGGAATTCCAGTCCGAGTAAAATGCCGTGTCCAAGGTGGTGACGGAACGATCTGTAGAACAGTTTACCCGAAAATTTCCTTCGCTGATAAAAAAGAAACAGGGAAATGGTATATAATGCAGTAATTACAATAGTTCCTGTACCAAGTATTTCAAGTAGTGAAGCCGAGATGTTTATAAAAATCTTTATTGCTTCCATGATTTAAATCTCAAATTATATCAGTTATGCAATTACCATGACATTTAGTTTTCTATCGCCATCTCCCTAATTGTTACTTTATACATATCGCTGTTCATTAATAATGAAGAAATCGATAAACAGCAAATCGAAATGGTAATGGCCATTGCTAAATTGAAAGAACAATTAAATCCAATAAAAATAGCACCTGCAAATCCGGTTTGAAGAAGTCCGAAAATGCTAAAGCCCACAATTCCAATAATATAACCAAATTTCATTCTTTTCCATAATGCATAAATTAATCCGGCGTTAAAAATAATCATTGAAACATGTACCCAAAGAATCCATAGAGATTTAAAATCAGCTATCAAATTAAATAATCCTACAAGATGAATTAGAAAACCGATTGTAAGTGCAATTATTGGAATAAACTTGAAAAAATTGAAATAATTAAATTTATGTTGTATTGTTGTGCAAGCTGTTTTTATAAAAAAGAGAGGTAAAGTAAAGGACGAAAATAGCAATAGAGCTATTTGTAATCCATTAAAAATATTCCCTAATGCTTCATACACTGATTGAAGAGTAATAATAGACAATGTGGCAATTTGAAGACTTGAATTGACTATAACATTAATAAAAATATTTATAAAACCAAAAAGAACTCCGATTTTTCTATTTTTTGTTAAAAGGAATGCAATAACAGGATCAATTATAGTCAAAGACATCCAATATCCATTTACGATTGGAGATACACCGAAAGCTTTTGCTGAATTCATAAAACCCAATTTAATAATGTCAAATAAAAGGAATGTATGCGTCATGGTGCCTATGAGGTGTCCAATAATGAGTACCACAATGATAAATGTAAATTCATTATTCTTTATTTTTTGCATTTTTATTCTTCTTTAGCGCGCTGTCTTTTGTTTCGTATCGGTCAGCCATTGCAAACAACAAGTTCCAAACACGTAAGCACACAATGTCTGATTACTCAGCAGGCATTTCTTTCCAGAAATACTACTGCAGAACAGGCCCTCTCAGTTTACTGTAATTACCATATACATTTGCATTTTAAATGCTTAAATAAAATATATCAATTTTATATGAAATCAAGGGTAAGGAACAAAAACAGTATCAATTTATAGTTTTGGTAGGTTCTGAAATCTTTTTAATGTACATCTGAACCGTTTTACATCTGGCTCCGTCTTTTTAAATATTGGTGAATAATAAGAAATAAAAGGAAACCTTTGTTTTATAATTTCATACTGTACCCACTTCAGTGAATTAAGAAATACAGGTTCTACGCTGCCATGAAAAGGATAGGGCTCGGGCCAACCTTTTTCTATAAAAATCAAGGCCTTACAAGAGATCGTCATTCTGGTGTGTCCAATATTTCGGGTGCAGTCTATGCTGTGCCTAATATTAGCGGCTGCTGCGCTTTCGGTTGTTTACGTCAGAATGCTGGGCATTGTTGCCTTTGCAAATAGTATTACTCTTTGTTCCATAATTCATAATTCATAATTCACCATTCATCATTCAGAAAACAGGTTTCCACACGCCCACAATACTGTGATTAATTGTTCTATTCCTGTTTCGAATTTCGTGTTTAATATTTCGAATTTTTAAAAGTTGCCGCGTGGGACGTGTGTGCTCGGCGAGCATGAAAATCTTTTTTAAAACACATATTGTGTTCGGCTGGTATGTCGAAAAAAAAATAAATTACCAGAAGGGGTTCCGGTGTTTCTGTATGCGGGACCAAAGACAGGTATAAAGATCCTGTTATAATTCGGTAGTGCAGATATTTTTCTGTAAACTCGATTTGAAGAAGATGTATATACAGTCTAATATAATAGAGAATTATTTTAGTTACAAGATTAGATTGTATAGTTTATACAACCCACCCCCTCGAGGGGGTGGGTTGACAAAAGAGTTTAACTGCACTTTATTTCGTGATTTTCACACTGTCAGATTATTTTCTCTTGTTTATTA
>JAAYEB010000310.1 GCA_012728995.1 Fibrobacter sp.
AGGTCCTGAAAGAACATGATATATCGATCAGCATGGACGGCCGTGGCCGGGCACTGGACAATGTTTTTGTAGAGCGCCTTTGGCGTACGGTCAAGTATGAAGATATTTTCCTGAAAGACTATGGAGATGTCAGATCCTGTTACCGTGGATTATGTGATTTCTTTGATCGTTACAATAACAGAAGAGAACATCAATCCCTTGATTACTATTTTCCTGCACAAATATATAATGGAGAAATTATTTTAAAGAAGGCTGCATGATAGACAATACGGATAAGACCACTTAAAATAAGATGGGAAACTGTCAAAAAAAGTCGACCATCTCCCCCACCAACATAGACAATTATCAAAAATATTCGAACCGTACAGTTTACTCCTGAATTGATATAACAAATTACCGATTTTTTTGACGTTCCAGTTCGGCCAGGCTTATTTTTAACCATTTTCAAGTTTATTAAGATAACAGAACAGGATTTAAAGTGTCTCTATTACACAATACAAAAAAATCGTTTGCGAAACATTTCCATGGCCCTGGAGGTGGGCTGGAAGTTTTGCAAATTGCAATCCCGCTGTTTATATCTCAGGCGAGTGAAACGGTAATGATGTTTACAGACCGGCTTTTTCTCTCAAAACTTGGACCGGAACAGATGTCTGCAGCTATGGGTGGAGGTATAGCCAGTTTTCTGTTTGTAACTTTCTTTGTAGGTCTTATCGGGTATTCAACTGCAATGGTTGCACAAAGATTAGGTGCAAACAGATCAATAAAATGTGCTCTCATTACCAGCCAGAGTCTCCTTGTTTCACTTATCGCTTATCCAATAATACTGTCATTTATTCCTCTGGCAAAATTTCTTTTCGTTAAAGCTGGAATATCTTCAGAACAGCTTACTTACCAAATTCCCTACTTTGAAATATTAATGTTTGGGAACATTACCTTGCTGATGCGAAACAGTGTAAGCAGCTTTTTTAGCGGTATTGGAAAAACACGCATTATCATGATCGCAAATATGGCCGGCATGGTGTTTAATGTCGGTATAAACTATGTGCTTATTTTTGGGAAATTTGGATTCCCGAAGTTAGGTATTCACGGTGCAGGTTACGGAACAGTTATTAGCGGCGTCATCAGTCTTTTAATCTTGTTTACTGCATATTTCAGAAAATCTAACAGACAGAAATATGGTGTCTCGAAAAGTTTTCATTTCAGCAAAATTCTTTTAAAAGAATTACTTCACTTTGGATACCCTGCCGGTTTGGAGTTTTTTTTGAATCAGATCGGTTTTACACTAATGATCATGGCATTTCATTCCCAGGGTACGGTTGTTGCAACAGCAGTTACTATCGCATTTAACTGGGATATGGTTTCTTTTATTCCTCTTATAGGTGTAAACATTGCCGTTACAAGCCTGGTAGGGCGTTATGTGGGAGCAAGAGATCTTGAGACTGCACATCGATCTACCATTTCCGCACTGAAAATGATTCTTTTCTATTCGATTTTGCTTTTAATTCCTTTTGTTTTTTTTACTGAAACGATGGTAAGCCTTTTTCTTCCTGCAGAAGATTCATACCAGTTGGATCAGATCCATGATCTGGCTGTGTTTATGGTTCGGCTCATAGCATTGTACATTGTCACTGATGCAATTTTTATCGTATTCAGCGGTGCACTCAGGGGTGCAGGCGACACATTCTGGACCATGGTGATATCGGTGTCCATGCACTTGATGTTTGCATTATCAGCATTTGGGATGTTTTTTATATTCGGAGCTTCTGCCAAAACTACCTGGATAGTAATTATAATATTGTTTGTTATGTTCGGACCGGTTCTTTATTTACGTTATCGTTCGGGACACTGGAAAAAGAAACTGTTATCTGGTTCAGCTGAGGATAATGTATCAGGCCAAACTTCAATACATACTATTAATTAACTTGCTTGATACCAGGTGCTGTTTTTACAAGAGCCAGTTCGACAGGTTTTCAATTTTACCCGGATCATTAAGGTAATTTTTGAAAAAGTTGTTTTTTTTTCAGATTTAATGAGAATCTGTCGCTATTTTTCGGTTGATACCTTGACGTTTATCTGTAACGACATCATTTTTCTTAATATGCCGACACTGCTTTTAAAACCTTATCTATAGACTGGCATGTAATGAATAAACAGGAAAAACATAAAAACAAACAGATGCTACTGCTGCCTGAATTATTTTTCACTGACTTTTCTGTTTTTGATTCTAAGCTGCATTATTTATTACCAAACTTTCAGATATCACTATGACCAAAAAACTAAACATCTCTCATCTTAAATCCGGAGGAATTATCACAAATTACTACTGCTCATCCTCCTGCAGTCACTGTCTGTACAGATGCAGCCCAGAATGGCCCCAAAAATATATCGACCATAAAACAGCCCACCATAATCTTGAAATTCTGAAATCACTCGGATGCGACTCTATTCATATCGGAGGCGGTGAACCATTTCTGAATATCCCGGAACTCATAAGAGTTGTTGATCAGATAAATAAAATGTCTATAAATATTGAATACATAGAAACCAATTCCTCCTGGTTCAAAAATTCCAAATCTGCAGAAGAAACCCTTTGTATCCTTTTAGACCATGGTGTTAAAAATTTGTTAATTTCAATAAGCCCTTTTCATAACGAGTTCGTTCCTTTTGTTAAGGTAAAAAATCTAATAAACTCTTGTTATAAAACTGGAATATATCCATTTTTCTGGATTCCTGATTTTTTACCGGAAATATGCAGCCTGGATAACAGTCGCGTTCACAGCCTTGAAGAATATGAAAACCTTTTTGGAGCAGAATATATTTCACAAGCTTTAGACCGTTATATGATTTGTCCTGGCGGAAGAGCCCAGAATTTGTTCAGCAAATACAGAAAACGATATACAATCAATAATATTTTTTCTGTTGAATCCAGTTCCGGCTGCACGGAATTATCCTGCACAGATCACTTCCATTTTGATCTTTTTGGTAATTTTATCCCTGGTTTATGTTCAGGGCTTTCAATTGATGCAGGTGATCTGGGAAAACAATTATCTCCCGATAAATATCCGATCATTAGTTGCCTTCACTCTAAGGGAATCAAGGGATTCTTTTATTATGCAATGGAGGAATATGGGTATATTGCAAATAAACCATCATACTCTTCCAAATGTGAGCTCTGTTTTGAAATTCGCAAATTTCTTGTAGCAGAAGCAAAAATCTCATCAAGAGAACTGTTACCATTGGAATTCTATTCCAGTTGAATAGCAACAGTGTCTCGGGTAAGCATTGTTTTTCCATTTTCAACCCTGGTTGTCAAGCTGAACCACACAAATGTTTAAAGATGATTCAAGATCGAAATACCCTGAGTGGATGAATTTAATTAATTTTGTTATTTGCACATATGGAGGAACCATTATGTCTTTTCCAGCTCTTACGATAAAACTTCCCGATTGGGTCGACAGCTTTTTATCTTCAAAACCGGACATTTTACCAACCATTGAACAACGAATGGACCTGGTTATATCGTTATCCAGACTAAATATTCAACACAAAACCGGTGGTCCATTCGCCGCTGCCGTTTTTTCAATGGATACCGGTAAGCTGATAGCCCCCGGTGTGAATATGGTTGTAACTTCCTCATGTTCAGTTGCCCATGGGGAAATAGTAGCCCTCTCTATTGCTCAGAAAATTTCAGGATGTTTCGATCTGGGAGCTCCTGGTCACCCAGAGTATGAACTGGTCAGCAGCACAGCCCCATGCGCCATGTGCCTCGGAGCAATTCCCTGGTCGGGAGTAAAACGGCTGATATGTGGTGCTCGTGATGAAGATGCCCGAGCAATTGGATTTGATGAAGGATCCAAGATGAGTAACTGGGTTGAAGAACTCGAAAAACGGGGTATCTCAGTAATAAATGATGTATTACGGTTAGAAGCCGCATCTGTATTAAAATATTATAATGATTCCGGTGGTACGATTTATAATGGCAGACAGGATTCGAATTTAACCTAAATGAATACGCCCCCTTTACGCTAGTCTTTTCAAGTTTAAAATAAGCAACTCTATCGGCATTAACTTTGCACTCCTTATAAATCAAAAGGAGTAAAATGGATCTGTTTGGTAAAGTTGTTATTGTTACAGGGGCATCTGAAGGCATTGGAGCAGCTACTGTCAAAGCGTTTGCTGATAAAGGTTCCAGAGTTGTATTGGCTTCACGGAATGAATCCGCTCTCAGAAAGCTTTCCAGAGAGATTGATACAGATTATTCACTGGTTGTTCCAACAGATATAACACGGCCAGATGAAATTAATGAGTTGATTAATAAAACAGTTGATTACTTTCAAAAAATCGACATATTAATAAATAATGCCGGAACAGGTCTTTTTGGTAAAATTGCAGATCTGAACATCTGTGATTTTTTATATGCATTGAAAGTAAACACGCTGGGTCCGCTTGATGTTATGCAAAAAACAGTTCCTGTCATGGTTCAAAATGGCGGAGGAATAATTGTTAATGTTTTGTCAATGATAAACCGTTTTATTCCTGTCGGATCAGGAGGTTATCGTGCAACCAAAATGGCTCTTGAAGCAATATCGGATTCGGCACGTCTGGAACTAAAAAAACATAATATCCGGGTCGTTTCAGTTTATCCTGGCTTGACTTCAACACGATTTCAAAAAAACAGTATTGGCAGCACCACTTCACCTTCGTTTTTTCAACCCAAAGGACGCTCACCGGAATTTGTAGCCAAAAAAATTGTAAACGGAATTCGTACAAATTCCTTGAATATCTACATGGGTATTGAAGGAAGACTTGGAAGTTACCTGTATCGCATTTGCCCATACGTTATCGGCAGGATAAACAACATCCGAAAAAGAAGGATAAAAATTATGCATTGCTGTTTCTGTTTTTTCCTGAACTCACTATTGTGAAATTGCCGGGAGTTAATCTATGTACAAAGAAAACATCCTTCTTGGAGCACTCCACATTGCAATCAGCATTATTTACATAGTCATTTCTGCAGCTATCTGTGCAATTCTTTACAGTTTTGATTTCTTTGATGGAAAAGAATCTCCCCCCCAAATAATACATGTAACCGGAGCCGTTTTAAGTTTCTTTCTCTTTTTAATCTCTTTATGCGGAATCACAAGCGGCATTGGCACAATGCACAACAATCAGTTTTCAAACATTATTACACTTATTCTGGGATGCATAGATCTTATTTTCATTCCAATCGGAACTGCTGTTGGTATTTATACTATCTGGGTTTTTATGAAAAACGATATTTCACGTAGTAAACGATACCAGAATAAAAAAGAAACTGTCATCAACGAAAATGGACTACCCGATTACCACCATATTTCACCAACAATCACTGATTCAATTTCAAGCAGCAAGGAGGAGTGTTCTGAGTGATACTAAACGCACAATAACCTGGTCTTCAGATTGCCAGAATGACATCTTCTCACTTTTAAACCGGGAATGGCTTATTACCAACGGACTTGGCGGGTATTCATCAGGAACACTGGCCGGAGCATTAACGAGACGATACCATGCACTGCTTGTAGCAGCCCTTGATGCACCTTATGGCCGTACAGCATTCCTCAACAACCTTCTGGAGCGTATTGATTTTTTAAACGGCACTCATTTTTATCTTGGAGCTGAACAACCAATTGACGAACAAATAATAGTGCATTGTGCACCACATCTTGCCGAATTTTCACTTATTAATGGTATTCCCACCTGGAAATTTAATATCAATGATACCGTCATAGAAAAAAAAATTTTAATGCCACATTTACAAAACACAGTAATGATCAGTTATACGGCAGTCAAAGCACCTGCTCCTGTGACAATAAACCTGCGCCCTTTTATTCATATCAGACCACATAATGCACCTTTTGGAGCAAGCCTTATTAAGCATTACCTTCTTACCGCTGATGGCTGCAAATATGAAATATATGGTGACAGTAAATTACCTCATTTAAAACTCCTTCTCGGCGGCAATAACTCCAGATTGATTCTCGATGGTGGGACAACACAGGAAATCATGCACGTAATTGAAGCTGAACGTGGTTATGATGCACTTTCTTCATTATGGACTCCGGGTTTTTTCTCGGCCAACCTCTCAGACGGTGAATCTGTCACTCTCACTGCATCATGCGAACCATGGGATACAGTTATGGCAATAACCCCTGAGCAAGCACTCGAATTGGAATCCGCAAGAAAACATGATTTGATCAAAAAGACCGATACAAGTTTACACAAGGGATTGCCGGCCGAACTGATCCTTGCAGCAGACCAGTTTATCGTATCAACATCAGGAAGAAAAACCGATTCTGTCTGCAGTCATACAGCCGGTGATGAACCCAGGTCCATTATCGCCGGATATCACTGGTTTACCGACTGGGGCCGTGATACAATGATAAGTCTCGAAGGACTTACACTGGTAACAAAAAGGTTTACTGAGGCAAGATGGATAATTCGTACTTTCAGCCGTTATATACGTAATGGCCTTTTACCAAACCTGTTTCCTGAAGGAGAAAATGATGGTTTGTACCACACTGCTGATGCAACCCTGTGGTTTTTCCATGCTGCTTACAGATATTTTTCTTATACAAATGACCTGGAAACGGTTGAATACTTGCTTCCTGTTCTCATAAACATTTTTAATCATCATGTAGATGGAACGCTATATGGAATAGGTATCGATAACGAAGACGGATTACTTAGACAGGGACAGAACGGGTATCAGTTAACCTGGATGGATGCAAAAGTCGAAGACTGGGTTGTCACCCCTAGGGATGGAAAAGCTGTTGAAATCAATGCACTATGGTACAACTGCATCAGAATACTTGAAAATTGGATCTCAGAACTAAAAGGTACAGAAGCATCAAAACCTTATTCCGATTTTGCAGACAAAGTGTTTCATTCCTTTAACAACAAATTCTGGTACAATGATGGTGGTTATCTTTACGATGTCATAGATGGCAAAAAGGGAAACGATACAGATTGCCGTCCGAATCAGATATTTTCGTTTTCACTTGATTATCCTGTTCTGGAACCAAATAAATGGTCTGATGTTCTTGATGTAGTGCAACAAAAACTGCTTACCCCCTTTGGGCTTCGCTCTCTGGCACCCGGACACATCGATTATAAACCCAGATATTTTGGTGATCTCAGGGCAAGAGATGCAGCCTATCATCAGGGAACAGTCTGGGCATGGCTGATCGGTCCATTTATTGACGCATGGCTAAAGGTGCACGATGGTGATAAATTGGGAGCACGTAAATTCCTTGAAGCTTTTGATAATCACCTAAGCGATGCATGTGTGGGATCGATAAGTGAAATCTTTGATGCGGAAAAACCATTTGCCCCCAGGGGTTGTATTGCACAGGCCTGGAGTGTGGCAGAAATTTTGCGTAGCTTCTATAAAACTTCATGAATACCTATCCCTCAATCAGAAGGATATTCATATGCATGTCGCCATTCTTTCACCGGTTGCCTGGCGTACACCTCCAAGACATTATGGCCCATGGGAGCAGGTTACTTCAAACCTTGCAGAAGGCCTTGTAGATGCCGGTATTGAAGTTACACTGTTTGCGACGCGGGATTCTTTAACCAAAAGTACCCTGGACTCAGTCATACCAACCGGATATGAAGAAGACAGGACAATTGATGCAAAAGTTGCTGAAGCACTTCATGTTTCCAATTGTTTTGAAAAAGCAGACAAATTTGACATCATACATAACAATTTTGATTTCATTCCGTTGACATACAGCAAACACACTTCCACCCCTGTACTCACAACAATACACGGTTTTTCATCGCCCTCAATCATACCGGTTTATGAAAAATATAACGATGTAAGTCACTATGTATCAATCAGCAATTCAGACCGGAATTCCCGGCTGAATTATGTGTCAACAATTTATCATGGTATTGACATTAAGCATTTCACATTCAGTAACAGCCACAATAATTACCTGGTTTTTTTAGGAAGAATACACCCGGACAAGGGGGTTCATAACGCAATTGAAATCGCACGAAGATCAGGTAAGGAACTGGTAATTGCTGGTGTAATTCAAGATAAAAACTATTATCGTGAATTTGTTTATCCATACATTGATGGCAAACAGATCCACTATACAGGGAGCATAAACCCGATCGAACGCAACAAACTGCTTGGAAAAGCTCAGGCACTTCTTCATCCGGTTTCTTTCAAGGAACCATTCGGGCTTTCTGTAATAGAATCCATGGCATGTGGAACTCCACCAATTGCCTTTAATAAAGGAAGCATGTCTGAAATTATCACATCCGGACATGATGGTTTTCTGGTAAGCACGGTTGATGAAGCGGTTGCCAGACTTGACAATATTGATTCTGTCAACAGAATCAATTGCAGAACAACAGTCGAGCAGCGTTTTACTTCAGAACGCATGATTCGTGAATACATTTCTATTTACAATAGAATTATCCCCGATTACTCTCATTTATAATATCTTCAAAAACAGTCGACAAATATTTACACAATATACAAAACAATTCATGGCATATATGTTGCGGATGTTATTCAGGGAAAAGACGTGATCTGCTTCTCTGGAGGGCCTGCGACATGATTATACGGCTGTTGGCTATTATCATAATCACTGTAATGTATCCTCTCTGCGACAAAAGCTCACATGACAATGCACAAAAGCTGTTCAAAAAAGGCACCCGATGTCAGAATACCGGGAATATTTATGATGCTTATGTTTTTTACAAACAGGCAATCAACAAAGAATGGAATCCCCTTTTTGAATGGGCAGCAGCTTCAACAGCTCCAAACCTTTACACAGCACACCTTCATGCAAAAGCAGCATGGTCCGGAGGATTAAGAGACAAGGATCTGTTTATTTTTCTGCTTAAAACATGCCGGTTTAAAACTCTAGACAGTGCTTTTATCTACTCTGTTGACCTTCTCTCACAAATGCCAGACAGCCTTAAAACCGGTTATCTTAAAGGACAAATACATTTTATTCTTGGAGACAATAAAACAGCATCATCTGTATGGAAACACGCTTATCAGAATTATCCCGATTCCGATCTTGCATCTGCAATTACCGAACTTTTTTTTGCACAGGGAATGTACGATTCACTCTTTACTTTTTGCTCCATTGCAATCGAACAAAATCTCCTCGACGAATCCGGCCTCACTCTTTACGCATACGCTTTGGCACATACAGGTCGTTTTGATGAAGCCGATTCGGTTCTGAATCTTTTTAAAAACCGATTGAACTATAATGATTTTCATGAAGAAAAAGCTTGGCTTTACTATTTTTCGGGAAATATCAACAAAGCAATAAATCTGCTCGAATCCTCGCTTATAAAAACAGGTTTCAGGGATATACAAAAAAAATTGATGCTTTCCTTTTTTTACAGTCAGAACTCAGATACAACAAAACTTAAAAACCTGCTATCTTCAAAAAGAAAGCAAACTGAATCAGAAAAGCAGATACGGATGTTCAATGATGCGATGTTTTTGTTAAGTAAACATGATACTCTCACTTGCGAAAAACTCGAAGAATTGCGTACATTTTTCATGCAAAATACGGCTTATCATTTTGTACGTGCCAGATTGAACGCTCAAAGAGCCCCTGATCGGTCATTTGAATCCTTTAAACTGCTTCCTTCAGTAATCACCCGTTTCCCTGAAATCACTCTGGAATACGCTTCACTACTAAGATCTAATGGAATTTTCGACTTCGCGTTATCCTTATTGACCGATCTTCACAATCGCGGTATTTACAGTAAGGAATCATTGTTACTGTACAGGGATCTCGCATTCAGGCTTAATTTCATTAATGAAAGTTTTGAAACCGGCCTTTTTCTTGAGCATCTTTTTCCCGATGATAACAACATCAGGCTCAGTAATGCTCAGCTTCTTATTAAAGCAGGAATGCTTGATTCTGCTGCAAGGAAACTGCATGCGCTTCGCATAAGCCATCCCGATGAACCCAAGTTTCAGACACTTTACATACAGGTATTATTCATGCTCAAGAAATACGAGAAAGTACTACTTGAATGTAATGCAAGCACAGCTCCGCTTTATGACATTTTAGCAATGAAAGCCCGTGCACTTGTAAAGCTTAACAGGATAAATGAAGCCGATTACATCTATAAAAAACTGTTAAGTGTTAAAGCTGATATGGAATTGTCGGTTGAATATGCTGATTTTCTTTATTCATCAGAGAAAACCGATGATGCTGTTATCTTGTATCAGAACATTATCGACTCCTGCAATAACTCTGAGCAGAATTTAAAAGCAACTGTGCAGAACAAGCTCGCAAAAATACTTCTCAAATCTTCATCTGGAGATAAAAACAGAGCCCTGAAAATTGCTACCGAAGCATTTCAAAATAAAGATAATGATCCATACATAATAGATACATATGCAGAAGCACTCAGACAGACAGGCAAAATCCTCGAAAGCATCAACCTATTACAGGGAGCCATCTCCAAAGATCGAAACCCGCTTCTTCTGAACAGGCTTGCTTATACACTATATATGACAGATAACAAAAAGATCGCAACAGAAATATATAATGAACTGCTTGAACTATCCGATTCTACCCTAAGCAATTACAAGCTTTCCAAAGATGAAATCAGAGAATATATGCGGCTTTTTTGAGGAAAAGAAACTTTGTTGACCTGTTAACGCTTCAACACATCCACCCTGTGGCTTAACATCTTGTCATTATCAAAAATGAAATACCCGCTGATATAATAACCATCAAGAACAAGTGGCAGCCAGTACCGGTCATCAGCCCACATCTGATCATACGGTATTTTATCCACAAAGCACCAGAATGGTTTGGCTTCATCAGATTCTGACGGTTTTCCCTTGTATTTATCCGTAATAAAGATAGTGCCATGAAGCGAATAGCCGTCGGTAAAGATAAAATGAAGTTTTCCGATCTCTTTTACATCCCAACATGTCAGCCCGATTTCTTCACAGGTTTCCCTGATTGCAGCCTGCCGAGGTGTTTCTCCAGGTTCAATCCTCCCTCCCGGAGCATTAATTTTACCTTTTCCCAAACCTGTCTTTTTGTGTATTAACATCACGCGATTACCATCTCTGATAAAACATAAAACCGCATACTCTTTGGGTATCCAGGTTCTCCAGTCAACATCAGAAACACTGTTCGCAGTATTGTTGTGCATTTATCCTAAAACCTGCTGTAACAAAAACTTGATAATATATTGCATGTCAAAACAGATCCGGAAACTGCTTGTCAAACTGCAAGATCCGGCCACCTGTTTACTGATATGTTTCGGACAGAAATGATTGCAGAAGAAATTAAAAAAGAACCATAATCTCACTAAAGATTAAATCTCAGCACTTTTCAGGATCTTTTCTGTCAGGAAGAGTAAGATAGTATGTGACTAATTGAATTGCAATTCTTTGTGGAAAATTCCTGCGATACGCTCTATAGCCTG
>JAAYEB010000311.1 GCA_012728995.1 Fibrobacter sp.
CTGACAGACGGGCTTATCATATGGCAAACCCGATAATCAATCTTATGATTTATGAAGCGTTTCCGGACCTCTTTTATGATGAGCAGTTTAATATTCCGGATCAGTTTGATTCTCTTGGTAATATTATCGGCAAAGGGAACGGGATACCGGATATTATTGATGAAGCGGTGTGGGGTACTCTTGTCTGGGAATATCTTCAGAATGATGATGGGAGTATTCATTTTGGTACCGAAACATATAAATACCCGGAACCTTTTGCCGCACCACTTGATCAGGATGACAAACTTTATGGTACTGTAAAGATTGATGACAGGGCTGCTGCAACAGGAGCAGGGCTTTTTATGCATCTTGCGCGTATAATTGAACCATTTGATTCTGAGTATAGCGGTAAACTTTATAATCGCGCGCAAAAATCATTTAATTTCATCAAAGACAGAATGGCTGACCCTGAAAAGCTTTACTATTATGTACAGAAATACCTCCATGATGGTGATGAGGAGTCACATAGCCAGGTTAAAAACATGAAAAATGTAGTCGATGATTTTGATGAAAATGTGTGGGGATGTTACGGGTACTCACTTAATGATAGAGCGTTTGATAATCCAGGGTACATTCTTTCTTATATTCTGGAAACCGAAAAAGAGACAGATCCGGAAGTTGTAAACTATTTCAGGATGAAACTTAAGGATGCGGCTGATGTTAACCTTGCAGAACTTTCAAAATATGCTTATCCTGTGGGAAATGATCCGGATAATGATGATCGTTGGGGGCATAATGTTATGCAGCCGATTTATGCCTGTGCACCGATTCTGTACTGGAAATTGACAGGAGAACAGAAGTACATTGATGGCGCGTGTGAATTGATGAATTACATATTGGGTTTGAATCCTCTTGGAATCAGTTATGTGACTGGTTTGGGATTTCATCAGGTTCATAATCCCCACGACAGGGAGTGTGAATACACAAAGTCTCTGGGGTGGGGACCAAAGCCGGGGATAACGGTGTTTGGGCCAGGTGTTCTAGGTTTTGGAGCTGGAGCTCAAACTCATCCTGGAATAAATTCACTTCCTTCAGAGAGAATGTTTGGTGATGATATAAATTCGATTTCAACAGCTGAATTTACGATTTTTGAAACCATGAGTCATAATTCGATTTTTACTGTCCTTTCAAATGGTGGAACCTGGGATGAAAATGATGATCCATTTTCCAGGCAACAGACTTTTGTTAAAAAGAGATCAAAAAATGCTAATAACAGGAATGTACCATCATTTTCTGTATATTTGAGAGAGAATACTTTGAATCTTTCTTTTAAACTTGAAAAACCTTCAGAAACCGGTATTACTGTTTATTCATTGATTGGTAAAAGAATTATTAGTATTGATCTGGGTAAAAGGGATGCCGGTGTACACAAAATTGAATTGCCTTTGAATGGAACAGCAACGAAATCTTTTTCAAAAGGAGTAAGTATAATAAAACTTCAAACCGGTAAAAAGGTGCAGGTAAATTCAATTATTGTGTATTAATCTTTCTTTTTACCAAAACAGACTTAATCGTGTTATCTAATGAAAACTTTTGTGTTGCATTTTGGTATAATGTTTTTATGATATTATGTGATTCAGAATTTATTAAGTTTCACCTGTAATAATAATTGGTGATACTGCTCGTTATAAAACATAAAATTGGTATTTCCAGGATTCGATTATTTTGGCTGTGGAATTGAATTTTTATAAGCTTAAATAATATTTTGTATTTATAAACTGGTTTTGCCAAAAAACAAATGATCCTGGAACTTATAAAATATGGGAGAAGACTGTGAAAACAAACAAATGGTCGTTAATAATTGTGGCTTTTTTGCTACTTGTATGTAATGCTATGGCTGAAGAACAGGGTTTAGTTGAAGAACAGGGTTTAGTTGAAGAACAGGGTTTAGTTGAAGAACAGGGTTTAGTTGAAGAACAG
>JAAYEB010000312.1 GCA_012728995.1 Fibrobacter sp.
GAAAAGAATGAGTATCTTGTAAATTCTTAAATTATCATTCCACATCACTGACCAAACGAACAGACATCCCTGCATTCTTAAAGATATCTCCTCTGAGTAGACCTTCATTAATAAAATTAAGGCTACGGTAGTACGCATTACCTGAGCCAGATTGTGTAGAACTCCACCAGTAAGCCCCTCGGTAGTTATCAGGGAAATCAAGACCACTTGATTTTATCGCGCCGTGAGGAAGGGCTGTGAATCCACTCCTGTTATTTTTTGACAAATCAATGCCGATTTTTCCTTCGCCAAAAGAAACAGCAGTATCCCATTCTGTTTTAGATGCTAATGATTTTGCTATCTTGTTGCCAGAACTACTACCATCCCAGTTGTGCCCATTGGTGATAAGATAGTCTTGAAGTGTAGTCCAATCGTAATCAGTAGGAACTCTCCAGCCTGGAGGAGCAATGTTTTTGGTGTTTGTATCGGCTATCGCGTAATAATTATATACAGTCCCCTCGTCTGGTTTCGTATAATCCATCATCGTAAAGGCAGGGCTTGAATATTGGCCCCATTGAAACCTGAATTCATAATAAATTGGGGTGCAGTCAGCGTATCTAGTGGTTTTTAGGTTCTCGACTGTCCATCGTTGTTTCCCAATAACGACAGTATTATATGTGTTTCCATCTGGATCAATGAGCGTTGTGCCATTATCAACCCATTTTGGAATCCATTCGGCATATAACGTTACATTTGAATTAACATTGTAAGGGCTTCCTTCTGTATAACTTGTCCCCTTACCATTAACCTCTGTATTCCATCCGACAAAGATGAAACCCGTTCGTACCATTTTAAAGGTGTTAGAATCGAGTGTTATTGATCCTCCTTCATGATCCACAGTCTGTGGTGAAGGGGGAACACCGCCATCGTTTCCATTGCCATCGTAGGTAACCGTGTATTTTGTCTCAGGAGATTCTGGAGATAGTGCACCACATCCTAAAAAAAGAAGGCTAATAATTGATAATACACTTAAGAACCTTTTTCTTGAAACGTCTTTGTGAACCATATTCACCCCATTAAGTATTTGTTTCTTGCGCATTCAACATCCTTTCTTGGCTTTAACAAGCTGGTTGAAAGTTAGTAATTTTCTAAAATCAAATTTCAAGTTACTTTTTCTTTTTTTAATTCCGCCGCGATCCTATTCCTCGGCGCTCTTATTTCTTTTCCGCACCCTAAAAAAATTTACCACAACGGGCTGTTAAACAGCCGAAGTGCCTGGGTTGCGCCTGCGGCAGGCATTTTGGCTTTTAACTGTTGTTTGGCTGTTGCCGGCTGGGCTCTTATTCTTTTTACCCGCGCTCCTAATTTTCATTTACAATTGATTTATTTTTTTATTTTGTTTACTAATTTACATTTCATATTATTTTTACAAGGCTAAATAAATAATTATTTATTTTTTGTACTTTATAGCAGTTCCTTGCATCCCAGTTTTGAAACCGCTTGAACTATCAGATATCAAAACTGCATCAGCACCCAGCTTGTAAGCCCCTTCTTTTAGTTCAGACATTATGTTTGACATACTCCCTCTCGGACTATACCCAGCGACAACGCCTAAAACCTCATACTGATATGGGGAAGTATACAAAACAGGTATCTTTTCAATTGCTCTTTCCATTTCCTCTTCACTTATAGTTGACATTTGTGGTTTACCACAACCCACAATTACCAAAAGTGCAGCCAGAACCATCATCTTCATTTCAACCTCCAATATGTTATAATCTTAACTTTATCAAAATTCCTATTAAACCAATGTTTTTTCCCTTGTGCTCTTATTCCTACTTTAAAATATTTTTCCATGACTTAAAAAAATACAAGAAATAAAAATCTTTTTAATTTTAGTTTACAATTCCATGAGTTTGTTATTATTTATTTCAAATACAAAAACTTTATCAAAATTCCATTTATTTATCTTATTTTTAACAATTGGAAGTGATGAATTTGTCAAATTGCCGATCGGTTCTATTATACACAATAACCATTTTTCATCGAATCTGTATTTTTTTGTATATTGCGGTATATCATTGGATTTTTTATTAATCATATCAGATAAAATACTGGTACTCAATGGCTTTTCTGAATAAGATAGTGAAGGTTCATCCAATATTATTGCATGTTCACTTCCTGGCATAACTGATATCATATCTAAGTATTCAGGAAGTTTAGCTGTTATGTAAGTATAACCGTCTACTGAAAAAGAACTATTCCGGATTATTTCTGCTATATCTTCTGCAATTTTCGATAGAGTGTTCTTTATTAGTTGTATTTCATTCCTAAAGCGTAATACCGCAACAACTGGAAACATACCATACTTCGAGGAATAGACAGACTGAACCTGTTCCGCTAAAATTTTTCTTAAATTATCTTGTGCTGCTGGGATTATGCCAAATACTGTTTTGCCTTCAAAAAGTCTGGTTACCTCAATTCCAATGCAAGCTTTCTCGGTAATGAGGATAAAATCCGGAGTATCATCAGGTTTAGGGTTTTGGGAATTATTGATAATTTTACCATTTGGGAAACTTGTATAAGCTTTTTGAAATTTCAAGAAATGAATTTCTTCAAAAAAATGTTGCAAAAATGCATTTTTGTTTTTGTCTTTATCCACTATTTACTCTTGATTTTGTTTATTTTTTTTCCGCGCGGGTCTTAATTCTTTTTCCGCCCAGCCGGTAATTGCAAACAACGGGTCGCGCCACTCGCCCGAAGTTTACGGAACGGAGTGGAGTAAATTTTGGGCTGGCGCTGTTGGCCGATGTTGCTGGGCTCCACTCCTTTCTTCGGTCTTTCTCTTGGGGGGGGCTGCTTTTTTTCTTTTGTTTATATCGCATTACCCCAGATCAAATAGCATGCAACTGCTATAAGGGATAAAATGGAAATGACTACATACGGATTGACGACAGGAATACTTGCCCGTTATCACTCAAAATGACCGATAATTCTCATCGAAAATGACCGGTTATTCTCAACCAAAATGACCGATGATTCTCATTGAAAATGACCGACTTTTCTCACTCAAAATGACCGTTTAAAGA
>JAAYEB010000313.1 GCA_012728995.1 Fibrobacter sp.
AAGTAAAAAACGTTCTATGAAATTGAATTCAAAAGTTAATGACCTGTTGCGTTTGCGTGCAGCAGAGATTGCTTCCTGAAGATAACTGCAATCACTGCTGCTGAAAATCTCTTCATTTATATACGAACGGTAAACCGGAAATGAAGCGATCAGATCAACAAGAGCACTGCGTAGACCGAACAAAGTAATATCTGTACCCATCCGGTCGCTGGGGCTGACTCTCTTTATCAAAAGCGCCAGATTGTCTATATCACCTGCCATGTGTTTTTGTATTATCAACCGTTTTTTTTTGGCCAGTAAATGGTCAAAGTTAATTTTTAGTCCGGTAAATTCCCGATAAATCCGGTCAAAATATTCCCTGTTTTCCTTATAACAGAATATCTGGTTTACATAATTACAGAAGTCGTATCCGGTTGTTCCTTCAACAGGCCATTGTGAAGGAAGTTTTTCGTTGTAACCAAGTATTTTTTCTACTATCACGTATGTATCAGAGGCGATGTTTCTCATACGTTCCAGATATGTAAATGGGTCGTACAGTCCGTCGATATGGTCGATTCTGATACCTGCAATCTTCTTTTGATCAACAAGCGACAAAAGATACCTGTGAGTATTTTTAAACACCTGATCGTCTTCCATCCTGACAGATACGAGGTCGTTAATGGTAAAGAATCTCCGGTAATTGAGCTCTTCACATGCGACTTTCCAGAAAGAGAGCTTGAAAAGCTGCTGCGAAAGCAGGATATTAAGCAAATCGAAACTTTGCGGATCTCCTGGACTACCGTTGAATTTTGATACTGTTGTCTCGATGTATTCCCTGATCCTGTTATCGTCTGTATACAATTCCCAAAGTATTTCTTTAACAAAAGCTATTTCCGGTTTTCTCATCTCTGAATTTGTAAAAGAATCGAGGGTGCTCAGTGTGTAAAGTACACCGGAGAGTTTGATCCGGTTTCTGTTGGAAAGGCCGGGAATAGTTTTCAGATGTTTTATGCCCTGTCTTAGAATAAATGAGGTTGTTTCAATTTTTATCGGGAACTGATGATCGTAGTAGTTGATTTTAAATCCATCCGGTTGATACGATAAACGGATTTCGCCTTTATGAAGGCAATTGCCATAGATATCACCAAGGATTGGAACAAGCAGTCGCCCGCGGATTCCTTCGTACGGATGATCCCAATTGATATCAAAATAGTTTACCGGGACGTGGTCCGGTCCGTTCTCCAGAAGTTCCATAAGAAATCTGTTTTCTTTGTGAATTGCCATGTGATTTGGCACAAAATCCTGAATCCATCCCATACCCGCATGCTTGACTTTGTCCAGAAGGGAATCAAATTCTGTCTTGGTTCCAATTTCCGGATTTATTTCGCATGGATCGACCATATCGTATCCATGAGTACTGCCTGGTCTGGCTTTAAAAACGGGTGATGCGTATATGTGGGAGATACCCAGTTGTGAAAGGTAGGAAATAATGTCCAGCGCATCTTTGAAAGTAAAATCTTTATTGAACTGAATCCTGTATGTTGCGATGGGTATATCTTTTCTTTGGTTCATTATTTTACCTTTCTGGATTAAAGAACCAATATTTGTATGCAAGAAGAGTGCCTGAATAATTTGTAATTGAGAATTAAGATCATCATGTCCGCCTAGCCCAACATATGGTTTTGTTAAAAGATTTTCTGGGTCGCCGAGCGCACACGACCCCCGCGGCAGTTTATTGCAGCTCTGCTATTCCCTCTTGGGGGCGTGTGGAAACCTGTGTATCTTTCAAAATTTCAAATAGATACTTATGTAAATAAAAGGTTTTGTCGCAAAATTCGAAGGCAAAACATCTCGCATGCATTTTCTGGAAAATTTTTGATAATCTGGTAAGGCATGCACCCTTTGATTTTAGATATATTACCATGGTCGAGTAGGCCAAGGAATTTCACCTTCAGCCTCTCACGGAACC
>JAAYEB010000314.1 GCA_012728995.1 Fibrobacter sp.
GAAGTTGCAGGGCATACTGATAACACAGGAAGATACCAAACTAATATGGAGTTGAGTTTTGCTCGTGCTAACTCAGTTAAAAATTATTTGATACAGGTTTCTCCAGAACTGGCAACCCGTCTTTCAGCACGTGGATACGGCCCGGATATGCCAAAAGATACAAATAAAACTGCAAATGGACGTAGAAATAACCGACGTGTGGAACTTCAGGTTACAAACAAGGAAGCTTTGAAAGAATATAAATAGTTTCATTTTTTACAACAGCAATCGTTACTATTCACGGTTGCTGTTTTGTATTTTTAAAGCCGTGAATTTAAAATGGAGGCATTCAATCAGTGCCTTTATGTTAAATTTGCGGCTTCTTTTTTATTACAGAATGAATTTATTTCAGTATTTTGGATTTAAAACAGATGTCTGGATTTTTTCTTTATACCAGTAACCGAATGGAACATCTTGCAGGTATTCTGACTGAAATTGTATCTGAGCCGCGCAAGTATGCATTTTCTCCTGAAATAATTGTTGTTCAGAATCGTGGAATGCAAAGATGGCTTACTCTGCAGCTTTCTGATCGCATCGGTATATGGTCGCATTGTGAATATCCTTTTCCCGATTCATTTATACGCACACTTCTTGTAGCGGCTTTTCCGGAACTCGCCCAACAAGCTTTTTGGGAACCTGATATTCTTCATTGGAGGATCCTGAAACTACTGCCACAGTTTTTGGAGCAGGAGCCTTTTATTGAATTGAAAAGATACTTATCCGATTCCAATCCGGTAAAACTATATGAGCTATCAAGACAAATTGCCGATCTTTTTGACCAATATTCTGTATATCGTCCCGAGATGGTCATGAACTGGGAACATGGACAGGATAATCACTGGCAATCTGTTCTTTGGCGTAATCTTGCAAACAAAGAAATTAATCATATTGCTAGACTTAAAAAACTTTTCCTCAAAAAAGTATCCCAAAATCAGATTGCTGCAGGTCTGTTTCCTGAACGGGTTATGATTTTTGGAATTTCTGTTCTTCCACCCTGCTATCTGGAAATGTTTGAAGCGGTTTCATCACTGATTGATGTTCACTTTTTTCTTTTAAATCCTTGTGTTGAATACTGGGATGATATTTTTTCTTCACGCGAAATAAGCCGACAGATAAAAAAAATTAAGAAGAGCAGAAAAAAAACAGTAAAACAAGAACTACTTCATATTGATCAGGGAAATCCACTTCTTGCATCGTTTGGGCAGGCTGGCAGGGATTTTTTTTCTATGCTTCACAATTGTGCTGAAGAGATTTCCCTGGCTGTTGAACCTGAACCAGATTTAACATCTTCATCAGATACATACCGGGCTACTTTATTGGAATCTTTACAGTCGGATATACTTCACCTGCGAAATCGCACAGAAATTGATCAACCCCGACAACCGATTTCTCCGGCAGACAAATCCATACAAATCCACTCATGCCACAGTCCAATGAGAGAGGTTGAAGTGCTTTATGATAATTTACTCAATATATTTGAAAGTTATAAAGATCTCAGCCCTTCCGACATCGTTGTAATGACTCCGGATATTGATTTATATGCTCCTTTTATTGAAGCAGTGTTTAGTAGTTATGAAGACAAAAAACTCAAGATTCCATTCAGTATTGCAGACAGAAACTTTAAAAATGAAAGCCATTTGTCTGAAATATTTCTTTCAATGCTGGAATTATCCGATTCAAGATTCTCACTGACACCAATACTCGACTTACTCGAAACAGCCGAGGTCCGATCCTCATTCAATATCAAGGCAGAACATCTGGATACAATTCGTAACTGGCTCATAAATGCAGGGATAAGATGGGGTATTGATGAAAGTACTTTAAAGTCTTTGGGGCTTCCTCTGTTTTCTTCAAATACATGGGAGGCTGGAATAAAACGTCTTTTATCAGGATATGCATTACCGTCCGATAAAGAAAAACTGTTCAAGGGAATTGCAGGATTTGATTACATCGAGGGAACAGAAACAGAAATTCTTGGGAATTTTCTTGATTATTATACTGCATTGGTCGATTTCAGAGAGTTAATCAAGAAAAATTATTCTATAAACCAATGGTGCGAGTTGCTATCGACAAGTCTTGATCGATTCTTTAAGGTTTCACCAGGAAAAGAACAGGAGTTAATTGCCATACGTAATGGTCTCTTTGAGTTAGGAAAAAATGCAAACGAAGCAGCTTATACAGATCCGGTTGATATCAGATTAGTAAGATCTGCCTTTACAGAAAAAATAACTAACTTAAGCATCAAACCAGGATTTATTACAGGTGGAGTTACTTTTTGTGCAATGCTCCCGATGCGAAGCATTCCTTTTAAGGTGGTATGCCTGATAGGTTTTAATGAAGATATGTTTCCAAGAAAATCGATTTACCATTCCTGGGATCTGATTGCACAAGCACCCAAAACCGGAGATCGATCACTTCAATCGGAGGATCGCTATCTTTTTCTGGAAACGATTCTTTCGGCACGTAATGTCTGGTATGTGAGTTATACGGGTATGAACAGTTCCGGTGATGGTTCCCGAAGGCCGTCTGTATTGGTACAGGAAGTTCTGGATTATATTCAAAAAGGATACTGTTCTGACAATGATATACAATCAGCCGATTCTGGACATGTAAATGAAATCTTAATTAAAGCTGAAAAACCACCTGAAATGAAAAAACATGGTGAAAATGTTTTAACTCCCGTATTACCTAAAAGTTGCGAAATAATTGAACAGATTGGTACCAGCCACAGACTTCAGGCATTCAATCCTTCCTATTTCGAAAATGAATCTAAGCTTTTTAGCTATTCACATGAAAATTTCAAGGCCGCTACCCTACTCTATTCAAATTGCAGAAAAAAGGAACCTTTTTTCGTTCGCAAACTCGACACACCCGCCAGGGATTTTTATACAGTATCTATAAATGATCTTTGCGGTTTTTTCAAAAACCCATGCCGTTTTCTGTTAAATCGCCGTTGTGGAATCTCTTTTAAAGACAGTTATGAAGAGATCCCACAGGAGGAATCTTTCTATTTGACCGGGCTTGACAATTACAAACTATCAGAATGTTTGACAGAAAAATATACATCTGGCTGTAGCACATCAATGAGTTATGAGTATTTAAATCAATCTGGCATGCTGCCACATGGTTCTGTCGGGAAGAGCTTGTTTGAAGAATTGTCATTGAAAGTAAAATCGTTTATCGACGAATTTAAAGCGTATCAGAAGTGTGAAACACTTCCGGATATTCAGATTAATCATGAATATTGTAACATAAAGGTGATTGGAACTGTAGGCCATTTATGGAAAAATCATCGTATTGTTTTTCGTTATGCCAAAGCAAAACCATCGGATTTTCTTGACACCTGGTTAAACCATCTTTTTTTAAACGCCGTAAAAGCTCATGGTTATCCTTTGGTCAGTCTCCTTTTCACACGAGATAAGAGCCTGACTTTTAGTCAAATAGATGATTGTACAGAAATAATCAATAATCTACTGGATCTGTATCTGGAAGGGCTTTGTGAACCTCTGCCTTTTTTTCCTGTCTGTTCTTTAAAATATGCTGAATCAATCCTTTTAAATAAAAAAACCGAAGAAGAAGCACTGGTAACAGCAAAACGAAAATGGTATGGTGACGAGTACAATCTTTATGCAGAAGGTCTCGATCCTTATAATGAGCTTTGTTTCAGGGAAGCTGATCCCTTTAACGAAAAATTTGCTAAAACAGCATTATCAGTATTCCAGCCTCTTATTGAACAAATTAAAAATCTGGAGAAATAAAACCGGTGAATTTCAAACAGTTTAATCTAAATAAAATCCCGCTGTCCGGGCATAATCTAATTGAAGCAAATGCTGGCACAGGAAAGACTTACACTATATCCAGACTTTTTTTAAGATTACTTCTCGAAAAAGAGCTGCCTCTCTCATCAATACTTGTAGTTACTTTCACCGAAGCGGCTACACAGGAATTGAAAGAAAGAGTGTATCTTCTTTTAAAAGAAGCAATTAATCTGTTTTCTGAAAATTTCTCGACTGATCCTTTTTTTTCATCACTGCTGAGTGTTACTGATAACAAAAAGGGAGTAGAACTGCTTCAATCGGCTATTCATAATTTTGATACAGTTTCGATATATACGATTCATGGTTTTTGTCAGAGATTGTTGTTTGAACATTCCTTTGAGAGCGGGATTGTGTTCAATTCTGAGGTTATATCGGATCAAAGCATTATTATTAAAGAAATTACGAATGATTTCTGGAGGCTGAACTTTTATGATTCATCGGTTCAGTTCACATCTTACGCGCTTCATTCAGGGCTGACCCAAAAAAGTTTCAGTGATTTATTGAAATTCAGCGGAAGGAGTTTTACAAATTTACGAATTATACCACAAATCCAGGATGAAAAATGTAGTGATCTGGAATCAGCTTTCAATGCAAAACTGGAATCTGTGAAAAAAATCTGGTTTAAGGAAAAAGAACTGATTGTAAAGCTTCTCTTTTCGGGATCGCTTAAAGCAGTAAAATATAAACATGGAACAATACGAAAGATGATTTCCAATATGGATCTGCTGGCAGCTTCCGAAATTGCAGATCCTTTATTGTTTGATCGATTTGAAAACCTGACTACAACTGTATTAAAGGCAAATACGAAGAAGGGTGCTGTAGCACCTGAACATGAATTTTTCGATCATTGTGAAGAACTTCAAAAATGTGCACAAGAGTTAAAAATAAGGTATGATGAGAGGATTATCTTTTTAAAAACCAGGTACATTGATTATGTTCATCGTGAACTAAAAATCAGAAAAGAGAAGAAAAATCAGCTATTCTTTGATGATTTGCTTTTAAAAGTTTATGATGCATTAAACGGTGATCCGCAAAACTGCAAACTGAAACAGGTTACAGGCAGAGTTTATAAAGCAGCTCTGATTGATGAATTTCAGGATACAGATTTTATACAATACAGCATATTTTCTTCACTTTTTTCAAGTTCAACAATGTTTCTTATTGGAGATCCAAAACAATCTATTTATAGTTTCCGTGGTGCAGACATATTTACCTATCTTCAAGCAGCAAAAAGAGTTAACTCAAAATACACTCTGCTTACAAATTACAGGTGTCATAAAAAACTTCTTGATGCAACCAACATGTTGTTTGGACTGCATGAGAAGATGTTTGTTTTTAAAGGGATCTCATTTTCCAGATCAATGGCAGCACAAGTTACTGATACTCAACAAATTGATAATAAAATAACCGATGGAAAACCATTGAAATTTCTGTTTATTGACACAGAAAATAAAAAATTTAATATTCAGGAGATCAGAAACCGAATCTGTTCTGTTGTTGCTTCGCATATCTCCACTCTCCTTGAAGATGGCGACAACAGTTGCAGGTTGAATCCTCAGGATATAGCTATCCTTGTAAGAAAAAATTCAGAAGCAGAAATGATAAAGACAGTTCTTTCTGATGCAGGGATACATTCTGTAGTAGACAGCGGAAACAGTGTGTTTAAAAGCAGTGAAGCAGTTCAATTCATGCGAGTACTAAAAGCGGTTTCTGATCCATACAGGGATGAGACTATTCGCGGTGCATTAACTACAGATCTGTTTGGGTATAACGGAAATGAAATTGATGCATTGAATAGTGATAGCAATGAATCGGAGCAAATAACAGAACTGTTTTTTCAACTACATGATTTATGGAATGAATCTGGTTTTGAAATTATGATTCGCTATTTTTTCAACAAACTGAAAATTCGTTCAAAAGTTCTGTCATTACCTTCAGGGGAACGTAAACTCACTAATTACTTGCATTTATCTGAATTACTTCATGTTCAGGAACAACGTTATAATCTGGGAATGTCTTCACTTTATTCCTGGATGACCGAAAAAATCCATGAGAATTTATCATTTATACCCGATGAGGAGATAATGAGACTGGAAAGTGATGAAAATGCGGTTAAAATTGTAACAATTCATAAGAGTAAAGGTCTGGAATACCCTGTAGTTTTTTGTCCATTTAGCTGGTCTGGATCAGATGCTTCAAATCGGAAAGATGAGCCGATTGTTTTTCATTATGGAGATGAATGTAATGATACAGTTTTAGCACTTGGTCCTCAGGAGATTGAAGTCAACAGGGATCTGGCAGAAAAAGAGATCCTCGCAGAAAACATGCGACTCTTATATGTTGCATTAACACGTGCTAAATATGGGTGTTATGTTGTTCATGGTAAATTTCCCTGTAGCGAAAGTGCCGCATTGTCTTATCTGCTTTTTGGTAATGATCTGGATGCAGTTTCCGTACAAAACCTTAGAAACCATGTAAAGGCATTGTCCACAGAACAGATTTTTGATAGATTAAAATCTCTGGAACTGCAATGTGACTCGATTTGTGTTAAAAGAGTTTCTATTGATGAATGTACTGATATCCCTGGTTACAAAGAAGATACTGTTGCAAAAAAGCTACAATGCAGGCAGTTTACTGGTTCGATTCCTGATGCATGGCGAATTTCCAGTTTTTCTTCACTTACCCGTTCTTATCATTATGCTGAAATTCCCGATTACGATTACCATGAGTATCCCGAAGACAAAAATCAGAAATTAGATTTCGACAACATCATGGACTTCCCCAAAGGGTCTGCAGCCGGTACTTTTATTCATCATATATTTGAGCGGATTCAGTTTTGTGATCTTTCTTCAGCTAAAGATATTATCTCTGAATCACTTTTACTATATGGATTCGATACTAAATGGTTTAACACGATTTTAAAACTTGTAAAAGATACCACAGAGACGATATTAGATACAGGTTCAAAACTGAAATTGTCAGAACTTCCTCAAAACAGTTGTTTAAAGGAAATTCAGTTTAATTTCCCGTTAAAGCAGTTTTCTTTTGAGAAACTTGATAAAGTCTACACGAATAACAATCAGCCTGATTTATTCAGGACTGATTATTCTGTTTCGGAACTTGAATTTTCACTTACCAGAGGATATATGAAAGGTTTTATTGACCTGATATTCAAATGGGGAGACCGATTCTTTCTGCTTGACTGGAAATCCAATTTTTTAGGCCCTTCAAAAGATGATTACAAGGAGGATATTCTTTTGGGGGTTATGAAAAAGGAGCACTACATTCTGCAATCGCATATTTATATGGTTGCAATGGACAAGTTCTTGAAGTTCCGGTATCCTTCATATAATTATGACCAGCATTTTGGTGGTATTTTTTATCTTTTCATTCGTGGAATAAAACCGGATTCCAGATCTGGTATCTTTTTTTCCCGGCCAGAAAAAGAGATTTTAACACAATTGAAACAGATT
This sequence comes from Fibrobacter sp., assembly GCA_012728995.1. Taxonomy (GTDB): domain Bacteria; phylum Fibrobacterota; class Chitinivibrionia; order Chitinivibrionales; family Chitinispirillaceae; genus JAAYEB01. The sequence continues at coordinate 7,331 of JAAYEB010000314.1, forward strand.
CTTTGCAGATAAAATATCCGGTAACTCACAGCTTTTGATTCAGGTTCATTCTGTTTACAATGTTTATATCCTGTCATTTTTGAATTAGATGTTTTTTGTATCGCCGAAAGGTATATTTAGATTTGATTTGAAAAGGTATTGTCTGTTCTTGTACCTGTTACCATATTTACTGTATATGTTTTACGCTAAAATGGGTACTCATAATCGATTAAATGAGATTTCTTCAATTAATGGATTATGAGTATGCATAAAATTCACGAATATACGTTTCGAATAAGAAAAAGGAGTTTTCAATGCATACTGCTATCAAATTGAAACATAAGGTTAATTCGGATAAAATAGTCATTTCTTTACCTGAAATCAAAAAGCTTATCGGAAGAGAAATCGAAATTTTAATTCTTGTTGAAGGTGAAATTGAGGACAGTTCCTGTCCTCCCCGTGCGCTTCAGAATTCTCCACATATTGCGGGTTCAGTAATACTTGATGAAGAGGCTGTTCAAAAAATAATGGAAAGTCGTTTCAGATAGTTTAAGCCTAAGGAGATGATTAATTTCTATAGAGCTGCAAAGTGGCACTTTTATGGCTGTGAAGCGGTGTCAGTAATCCATAATCGCGCAGGTCGTCATTCTGTTCTTAAAAATTCGAAATATTAAACTCGAAATCTGAAACAAAACCAAATAAATATCTGAAGATAAACAAAAAATCCCTCCAGGGACACGGTTGTCGGGTATAATCGGGATGCAATGCTGCTGTACAACACTTAGTAGAGCGTCTGATTTAATTCATGGTTCTTAATTGTTTGCCTGTTTCAAGGTTGTTTGCAGTAGCTTTTTTTCAAATAATCCAGAAGAATGTGAATAATTTTATTTGTACTTGAATTTGAAGACAAGAATCGTAATTGATAAAATCAAAGTAACACTGTTTGCAATAATAACAGGTAATTCTTTAAGGAATAATCCATAAATCAGCCATAATAGCACACCAACAGAAAAAAGCAAAAACATACCTGCTGAGAGATCCCTGGTTGAACGTGTTTTCCAGATATGAATAACTTGTGGTAAAAATGAAACTGTTGTTAAAATTCCACCAAGAAACCCGATAATCATTACATGGTTCATTATAAATAGTCTTTCTTTTTTTTGAAACCGTTACATATCTTTTGTGATGATATTCTAGTTTTGCAAATAAAATACCCGGATCTATTTTTATTTTTGATAACAATTTCAGCATACAATATTATATTACCTGAGCATAACAATTTTTAAACGTTTTATTGGTGAATAACCAAAGGAACTAAACAAAATTTGGGTGTAAAGCGGTATGGTCAGCCATATGTGATATCTTGATGCGACTTTTTGTTCGTAAAACTGTGAGCAATTTTTTAAATGTCATTATCTGCAGATAATTTGGCAATAAATCATCTCTGACCTGTTATAAAAAATTAAACAGTGCTTACGAGGTGTTGCTTGAAATTGTCGGTAGAGAGCTGTTTGTTGACCCGTTTTACGTTAAATGAATGAGTCCTTTTCTGTATGATACAGTTATTTGCTGCGATTAAGTAAAATAATAACCGTTTTAAGTTGAAGGGAGTGTGCATGTTTGGTTGTCATTTGGGGAGACTATTTGGTGTAACTGTAGCAGGAGGATCTTATCAGGAAGGATTGTCTGCTATAATTCAGGGAGTTCCATCAGGAACGACATTTACTGAACAGGAAATATATGGAGATTTATTATTAAGAAAGCCTGGTGCCGATGAGTTGTCATCTCCCAGAAAAGAACCGGATTTACCTGTAATATATACAGGTTTAAATTCTGCAGATACGATAGAGAATGCCGGTAATAAAAACCGAACCAATGGAACACCAGTTACAATACTTATTCCCAATCTTGATCGTCATTTTGTCCATATTAAACAATACCAGGATACAAACAGAACCCCCCGCCCAGGTCATGCATCGTATGCCTCATTTTCTAAATATGGTCCTGATGATGACGCTATTGGTGCAGGAATTTTTAGTGGCAGATACACATCTGCGATTGTAGCTGCAGGGTATATTGCAAAAAAGATACTTTCAAACTGCGGGATAAAGGTTTTTTCTTTTGTCAGAGAAATGGCCGGTGTAACATGTCCAGAAATCGATTATACTGAAGCTTACAGAATGACTGAAGCGTATAAAAATATGCGCTGTGATTATGATCCGTTTTATCAGGAAATATATGTGAAAAATCGTATAACAATGGAGATGCGATTTCTTGAAAAAATGCGTATATTTTCACAAATTGAAAATGAGATAGATGCAATTCGTGAAAAAGCTCCTGTAATGAATCAAAAAGAAATCATGGATAATTATGAAATACATCCTGTTTTGAACTGTCCTGATATTGATGCTGCGCAGTCTATGGTTGATGCGGTAAATAAAATCTCCTCAACAGGTGATTCTGCTGGTGGTGTGGTTGAAGTCGTGGCTCAGGGAGTTCCTGCAGGCTTAGGTGAACCGGTATTTTATAAACTTGATGCAGAACTGGGAAAGATGCTGGGTATTGGAGCTGTTAAAGGAGTTGAGATTGGAGCTGGTTTTAAAGTCAAAGATATGACCGGTTATGAATCCAACGACAGGATGCACTCTGAAAATGGAAAGGTAATTTTTGAATCCAATAATGCTGGTGGTATTACTGGTGGACTGGCAACAGGACAGAATATCGTTGTACGTCTTGCAGTTAAACCTACACCTACAATAGATAAAAAACAGAATACTATAGACAAATATACCCTTGAAAACAAAGAACTGGCTGCAATAACACGCCGTGATCCTACAATCGTAGCAAGGATCTGGCCAGTTGCAGAAAACTATACAGCTCTGGTTCTTCTTGATCATCTAGTTGCTCATTATGGGTACCAAATGCTGCGAAATAAAATGTAACAATATATATTCTCTATAGAGAATATCATGTAATTGTAGATGCCAAACGATGAACAGGTTCCAGGAAACAATCATGCACTTAAACTATAATACCCCTTCATTCCTGGTGATTTTTGAAAAGTACAGATTCGATGTTGCCTGGATCAGTAATGAAATAAACCATTAACAGGCACTATTTACGATGAGTTCTTTGGTAATAAAAATTCTTAGTGGTGTTATAAGCGGTGCAATATACTATTTTTCTTTAATCGGATAAAAACCAGCGATAACCAAATTGAACTGGTTTTAGCTGATTATGCACTAATTCGAAACAGGAAATATTGTTGTAAGGGAAGGTTAATTGTTTATGCGATTTATTTTAGCGGTTCAATTAATTGTATTACTCAGTTTCGGTTTTATTTCTTCAATTTCTTCAGTTTCTGCTCAGGATGATCCGTTTGCTATTGATGTTGATGACTGGCCAGACATCGATGAACCTTTTGATGATTTCCCTGAAGAAATCGATGAACCAAAATCTGAACCGGTTGTCGAAAAACCTCCGGTTAAGGAACCGGTTGTCGAAAAACCTCCGGTTAAGGAACCGGTTGCCGAAAAACCCCCGGTTAAGGAACCGGTTGCCGAAAAACCTCCGGTTAAGGAACCCATTGTTGAAAAGAAACAGCCAATCGTGAAACCTGAACCAGTAAAAACGGTTGCTCCAAAAGTATCTATCCCTCTGCCGTCTGTGAATTCTACTGTTAAGAGATCCGGTCCTCCCCTGATACTAATCTCAAGGCCTGTATATGCACCATATTCAACAGAAGCTAAAACACAGTATATAGCAGCAATTGCTGAATCATATTTTCATTTTAAAATAGGGATGCTTCCAGGATTTCAGGTTTTATCACAGGAAAAAATTGCACATAATTTGCAATATTTCAGGGATTTTTCCCGACGTGTTTCAAGAGCCTCTTATATCGAAACTGCTAAAAAACTTGGTGCATCATATCTTTTTTATCAGGAATATGAGCCTCAGGGAAAGAGTGTTAAATTTGAGATCGAAGTTTATTCGTTAGCTGATAATAACAAAGTTTTGTCCAGTACTCATAACTTTGATCTTAAGGATTTTGAAGATGGGTTATATGAGTGTGTAATGGAGATAGCAGGTGAATTGGTTGGTTCAATCCCTGTTGATATCCAGAAAATTCTTGGAGAGAATGTATTGGCAAAAAGCAGTAAATCAATTGAAAGGTTTGGAGCTTTGGTTGCATCGGCAGGTGAATATTCGCAGGCAAAAGCAGAAGCTGTAATCCCAGAATACGAAAAAGTACTTAAGCAGGAATCACAGTTTCATATTGCAAGATATGTAACTGCGGCAGCATGTGCAATTGCTAATCAATTTGACAAAGCCATAGAGCACCAGGACAAGCTTATTTCGATTTTCGGTAATTCCTATCCGGACCTTTATCTTCAACTTGCTTCTTATTACAGAGAAGGCGGCAGACACAGTGATGCTATTTATGCAGCGGAAAAAGCCAAACAAGAGAGTACACTTGAAATACCAGCTAATATCGAAATCGCAATGGCTTATGAGGCGAAAGGAGATCTTCAGCGAGCCCAGAGTGAATACCTTTCCATTCTTCAAAAGGGTGGTGAAGACGGTGAGATCTATTTCCAATTGGCACTTGTCAGTATAGGGCTTGGTAATCTGTCTCAGAGTTCACAGTATCTTTCAAAAGCAGCTTCAGCGGGACGTTCGCTGGATAGAGGTGACTATTATGATTTAGGACTTCGTTATGCTGCACTTGGCACAGCAAATGACAAGGCGATTGAAGCTTTTCAGAACAGTATGGGTATACAGAAAGACAATGAAGATGCATGGAGGCAATTGGCAGAGCTTTATTCAAATATGGGACGACAGGCAGATGCTGCAGAGTGTTATATCAGTCTTTTCCATATTAGTAATGAAGCGTATAAAGATTATCTCCCCAAAGCGGGAATGATATATGAGTCTGAAGGTATGCGTGAGAAAGCAAAAGATGCTTATGCACTTTTTATCGCAAGAAATTACCACAATAAAGAAGTAAACTTGCGACTGGCCAAGCTGGAAGTAGAGGATGGTAATTGTGATGATGCAGTGGAGCTGGTTTATGGAATGGATACAATTACCGGAATAGGTGAAGATGTAAGACAGATAATGCAGCAATGCGGACAACCGGAGCGAAGAGTAGTCATACCAACAGAAACCGGTGAACAAAAAAAATGGGCAGGAGTATTTTTCTGGAGAGTGGTTTCTGGTGCTGTTTCTTTAGGAGGTGCTGGATTGGGATATTTTTGTAATACAAAAATTGATGATAATCTGAAAGCCTACAGAGATGAAAGACGTCCTCATCATGTAGAAAGGTTACATGATGAAATTGAGAAATGGCAACTAATGAGGAATCTCTCCTATATGGGAGCAGGTGTGGGAGCTGTTTCACTCAGTTGTTCAATTGCTTTACCAATTCTTTTTTCTTCACGGAAGTGAGGCGGTTTTATGAATTATTTAAAATTACTGACAGCTTTTATAGTTGTATTGTTTATTGCGAACTGTACTGATGTAACTTTTGACAATGCTCTTGATTTGAGAGGAACTAATGTGTTTACTCCACAGGATTCTCTTCTGGCAATGCCATGGCCACCTGAAGATCCTGATGCAATTGCGTGCAGGTTTAATCCCGACTGTCCATATTATATCAAGGATACTATCGGGCCGGTAATTACTATTTTGGGTCCGAACCCTGCTAATATCCCTTATGGAGACCCACAAAACATTCTGGCAACACTCAGAACCCAGGTTGAGGCTTTTGATGAATTTGAAAACAAGAAATACACTTCTGATTTAATATCTGCAAGGGATAA
>JAAYEB010000315.1 GCA_012728995.1 Fibrobacter sp.
AGAACGGGAAAGTAAAATTTGTTTCCGGAGCGATGCTTACCTATGGTATAGGCGCGAAGGCAGGACTGGTTTTTGAGCTTGATGTAAATAAAGCGATAGAGCTTTTTTCTCATATATTCAGGTCGGTCGACTGGCACAAGGTGGATTCTGTAACACTTATGGCGTTTGAGTTTTATACGAATATTACTTTTGCCAAATTCATAGTTGTAGGTAAACTTGGCGAATATGCATTTGATAAAGCTAAGGATTTTTGGGGATGGTTTAAAGATAAAAGGCAGCATTCAAAAGATATAAACGAGTTTAAAAAGAACATACGGTTAAACATAAACAATGCTGAAGAGTTAAGGAACTCACCACCAGAGACTTTGGGACATCTTGTTCTGACTATTATGGAAACTGTTGAATCTGATGATTTTGATGCGATTATAAAAATATTGGAAGCAGCAGAGAGCAGTCATGAACTGAAATGGATACTTAGAAACGCACAGAATAAAATTAAAATATCTTCAGACAGCAGCGATAGTGATAAAGGTAAAGCATTGCAAGAGGGGATAAGAAGAGTGATGGAGTTTGGAATGGAAATCCAAGATGTAGAACTTAAATATAATCTATACAAAAATAAAATAGGAATGGTTTTGGATAGTTATGAAATTTATTAAGAATATATCTATTATAGTTTTTTCATATGGTTTAATTAATGGTATTGGTGCATATATAATAAAAGATACATTGGTCAATAATAATACTGACACAATGATTGTTTGTTCTGTTTATAATAAAAAAAATAACTTACGAAAGGTCTATACTATTTTGAACAACCAATTTCATGGTGTTTTTAAAGAATATTATGATTCAGGTAAATTAAAAAACATTTCAAAATATGATAATGGAGCAATTATAGATACGATTTTTGATTACTACGAAAACGGTAATTTAAAAAGTATTGCAGTATTAGATGGGATATCAATAATGTTATCAGAGAAAGGTGATACACTAGGATTAGCTAACATGTGTAATGGTAATCCATGCAAAATTGCTGAAGCATATTATAAAAACAGAAATAGGAAATATATTCACAAATACAACGATTCCGGACAAAAACATGGCCTATGCGAATCCTGGCGTGAAGATGGTAACAGAAAAGACAGTATTGTGTATCATAATGGAGATATCATAGAACTGAGGGCATATTTCCTGAATGGGAAAGTAAGGCATTGGATAAAAAATGTCGATAAAGATAGTTATAAAACATTGGAAGCTTTTTATTATGATACATCTGGGGCTGTTTGCGGTGAGGTAAAAAATGGTAATGGAAACTTTATATCCTGGTCGGATAATTATGAAAACAGATGGCTTAAGAGTTACAAAAACGGTGAAGAAGTCGCCAGTCGGGAATTAGAACCGTATGAGAATCCTGACTGGAAATAAAAAATGGTAACAGGTCAACACTTAACCGTGATTCTGTTGGCATATTTTTTAAAACCTGAAAATTTAATGATGGCAAACAGGAAGAATTGTTCATGACAAGCTTGTTTTATTTATATTAAAAAGCATTTTATCTTAAAAGTTAGACTTGACACCAGAAATTCCATGATTGTACATATAATCACACTTCACCTTCCAGGAGATGTAATATGAGAAGAATGATTCAATTTTCAGTTTTACTTATTACAGTATTTGTCATGTTGATAATTTCCTGCAATATGCCTCAAGATGGTACTACACAAGAAAGGAATACTCCAATTTGCGTTGTCCCGAAAATACAAAAATAAATACAATGCCACAAATTTACTTATTTTATGGTACATGGTTTAATATAATTAATATGTTAATAAATTTACGGGCTCCAAAGCCCGTAAATCAGAATTTTTAAAAAGTTCCGCAATTCCAGCCCCACATATTGCCTTTGGCACTTGAAAACTCTATATAGATTCGTTCCCTGGGTATACCGAACTCCTTTTCACAAAAACTGCATAATGAATTGCTAAGGCTGGTTGTTTGTGATTCGCTCAAGCCAATGCTTTTACACTCTATAAACGCAAGCGGTTTATCACTTCCTCCAAAAGTCATCGGCAGATTACTTTCCAATGATGTCATAACATAGGTTTGCGGTTTACCGAGTATTTCGGCTGTGAATGATGAGAGCTTCTTTAAACTTTCCGATGAGTCACTTATCTCCTTATTGGTCTGGATTTTTAAAAATGGCATTATAGACTCCTTCATTTAAAATTAATACAGATGGATAGTTAACTTTGATTTATATGATCATTACAATATAATTGTATAAAAGATTGAAAAAAAAATAAAATCAACATACGAAATATTTTTTATATTATTTTTTTGACATATCATTACAGGAGGTTTACGTGAGTATATATAAGTTGGTTGTTTTATTGATCGTCCTGATAACTGGTTACAGTTTCTGTTATGAATGTCCGCCTCTCAAATGGGCTAAACATGCTGATGAGATTAATGTCGTTCCGGATGTTATTATGGATTTATCGGATACTTCTATTTTGTGTTCAGGAACAGAAAATGTGATAATTGATAAAAGGGATGGTTCGGTAATTGGAACAAAACCGGGTTTAATAATAAAGGATAAATTCAAGAACGCATGAGGGTGGTTTTATTTCCCTGGGGCGCAGAAAGATGACTGTTGTAAATAATCGACTCGAAGAATTATGGTCAAAAGAATTTGATTTACTTTCTTTGGAATCTGTAATTCAGACTCGGGATAGCGGGTATGCGGCATTGGGAGTTATCAACGAATATGAAGAATTTCAAATAATAATTATGGATAAAAAAGGCAGTATTTTAAAAAAAAATCAGATTGACGGAAATACTTATTATGAAAACGGAGTATTAATTGAAGGAATTATTGAAGTAGACAATGGAATTGTTGTCTATGGAACTGGTATGTCGGTTTGGCCTGAAGCTCTGGTTTCAAAATATAGTTTTGACGGGATTGAAATCTGGTCAAAGATATTTGGCGGAACAGGTATATCCGAAATGATTGCAGTTGAAAATGGAATCGCTTTTACAGGTTGTGTTGATCCGGAGTTTTGGAAAATCGTTGATACAGTACCTTCTCGCTCAGGTTTGGGTAAACGACTATACTCTCCAGACAGCTATGTTCCACTTATTTATTTAAATTCAGATGGCAGTATCATTTTAAATAAAAGTTTTGATACTAAGCAATTTGACGACTGTAGATCAATAAGAAAATACGGTGACCTGTTTTTTCTGGCTTATTATACCTGTGACCTTAATGCTGGAGAAACAGAATCACAAACTATTGTTGCAGTTAATGAATCAGGCGAAAATGTGTGGTCAAAAAAAATTACATTAAATAGACATGATAAGATGTTAATAGCTGATATGAACCCTCGTGTACAGCCGTTTTCATCGAGCGAACTGCTGATTTTTGCACTGGATACACTTTATTATTATGCAAAACCAACAGGTACCTGGCAGGAAAACATTAGTAACCCGAAGCAATCTCTAAATAGTATTTTATGTAAAATAGATAATAACGATATCCGCTATACTCTTGTAGAACCTTCAGAAGTTACTCTATCCCTGCTTACACTCCATGGAAAGGTTATCAGATTAATTGATAAGGGGTTTAAACCGGCTGGTGGGCATCGTATACCCCTGAGCGGTTTACCCAAAGGTGTTTATCTGGTGAAATTAAAAAGCAGTGAAGCTTCGGCTATTCAAAAAATTATAATTTCAAAATAAATGTTTGTTTGTAATGAATAGAAACTTAACATAATAATTCCAACTTCAACACACTTAAAAAAAGCTGATAGCGTTTATCCGATTCTGTCTTGAACAGATGTGACAATAACCTGTGATTTAAACAGGATAAGTCTTTTTCCAAAAAGAGTTGTCTTATCACCCTTTCCTGTTTTTTGATGCATTATTGGTTCGAATGTTATCAAAAATCTTAAAAAAACAAGTGATGAAGTTAGTTAAGTAACTGAAATACAACAAGATCCAATAATTATATGTTATCAGAACTGATAACGATAAATATTTTCATTTGTTGATTTTATACTCGTTTCATGTTATCTTATAGTGTAAATGAAAAGAAATGCTCATTGAATTTTAATAAAAGAGAATTTTAAATCTGGATGGAGGCTATTAATTGACGATGAGTCTGCGAGGGACAGTACCCAAGAACGGATTTTATGATAGAATGCCTCTATATCTATGGCGATATACCATTAAGTGACTGCTTCTGTGGGAAAAGACATGATTAAATTTGTATTAAAAAATGTTGTTTTGCTGCTTATAGCAATGCTTGCATCATGTGCGAATGATATAGCAGGCAGCGGAAGTGAGATAGTAAATGGGAAACTCGCAGCAGGAACATCAGGTGTGCTGGTGGAAGCTGTTTCGACAGGATATGTGAAAACAATGTCGGGAGCAGAGGAGATTATGACAACTTTTACTGACAACAATGGAGCATTTTCCCTTGCGTTAGATACTGGATGTTACAATCTTGTTATTAGAGATACGCTGAAAGGAGTTGGAGTATTTATACCTGAAGTAAGAAGGGGTGATAAACTGGATATGATTGAGCTTGGTGAACTTGGAAGTGTTGAAGTAACCATTGAATCAAAAAAAGGATTTGAGTATCTGGTTTTCATTATTGGTACTCCCTTTGGAGTTATTATTGATACAGGAGAGGTATCATTGATCGATAATGTTCCTCCCGGATCTTATGTATCAAGTTTTATTAGCCTGACACACTCGTCACCTGGAGGGGTTCCAACGGAGCCTTATAATATCGAGCTGGAACTAAAACCTTCAGACCGTTTTCATCTTCAATTTACAGATTAAAGGAGAACGAAAATGCTGAATTATCAAACAAAATTATTGAGAAAAGCAACTGCCATCAAAACCAGATTGTTTACTTTAATGGTTATTTTTGCTACAGGTGGATTTTTTAGCATAAGTGCAAATGGAATTGTTGTAGATACTGCGTGTGCTTACGGATCCTTTTTAATAAATGAAAGGTCAGAGAAATATCCTGTTGTTTTGAAAACTTATAGTGATTACAAGGATTTCATTTATGAAATGGAGCTTACAGATGTGGATTCTCCTTTACCAGGTTATGAAAGATTTGAGGTTTACTGGAGACCAAACTGCTGTTTGGGGTTGAGTGAATCCGATTTTAATAATAAGTTGCTTGTTGGTTTCAGAACATACAAAGTTGCCCGCATTCTGGATGTAGTTCTGGACAATGGAAAAATAGTTGTAAATTACATCCGGGAAATGGATAGTTTATATCTGGGCCATAACTGGATTGTTCCTGACGGTACTTTAATGTTGGCGATGGGGGTGACTGTCTTTTCAATCAGCTCTGATAATATCGATCTGAAAGATTATGAAATCAAGTTTAATGAAAAGATTCCAACTAATATAAAAAATTTACCAGTAATGCGGCCTGTGCAAAATAAACCATTGTCAGAGGGTTCCTGTTACAATTTGAGAGGTATAAGATTACCCCATAACAGGGTAAGAGGCGTTTATATACATGTAAATAATGGATTCCTGAAACGAAAACTAATTCTGACAAAAAAATATAATTAATCTGAACCTGAAAAGAATGGAACCAAAAGGCAAGCAGGGTATGGTTAAGTTAACATCTTACAAATAGTCCGGTCAGAATTGTTTTGCAAAATTTGAAAACTGTTTCCTATGAAGAAATTCCAGTGTTGCTTGAAAGTACTCTGATCTAAAGTCTATATGCTGATGAACAGGATTATTAATGAATTCCATTTTCAATTATACTGATTACAGAGTGTATCTAAAGAGCATTTTCGATCATAAAAAACAGCTTAATCCGGGTTTTTCTCACAGGCTGCTTGCCCGACAGCTTGGATTGAAAGCTCCTGGTCATATGCTTTTTGTCATGCAGGGAAAACGAAATCTTACCAATGATCTGGCCATGAGAATTGCAGTCTGGCTAAACCTTGGAAAAAAAGAGTCTGATTATCTGATGTCTCTTGTAAGATATTGTCATGCGAAAAATGCTGATGAGAAAAAAAACTCCTTTGATGAACTTTTACGGTTACGCGGAAGTAATCGAAAAGTAGTAAAGACAGATCGCTACAGATTTTACGAAAAGTGGTATTATTCTGCAATCAGATCAGCTCTGGATGTAATCTCGTTTCGTGACGATTATGGTATGCTTGCATCATCGCTTAACCCACCCATAACAGTTTCACAAGCCAGGGAAGCAATCAGGGTACTGCAGGGGGAAGGGCTGATAAAAACAGACCGATCCGGTTACTTAAAACCATCAGAAAAATTGATCACAACCGGAGACAACTGGAAATCGGCTGCAATTGAAAATCTTCGCTATCAATTTCTGGACCTTGGAAGAGAATCTCTAAGCAGATTTGTTCCACAGCACAGGGATGCTTCATTTCTTACGTTGTCGCTTTCGGAAGAAAGTTTCGAAAGAATTAAAGAAAAAGTTAGAAATCTGAGGGCAGAAATTCTGGAAACAGCAGCAAATGAAATCTCCCCCGATCGGGTAGTTCAGTGTAATATAACACTCTTTCCCATGTTCTCAAGGGAAAAGATATGATTAAACAGCGCCCGCAGGGGATTACGGGCGCAAATACATTTTTTAAAAGCATTTACCTTCTTTTTCTTTCAAACACCTGCCATCAGAACATCTGTAACAGATTTCGTTTTGAAGTTTGTTTTCTTCGAGAAAGAGTCTGACATTTTCCAGGGTAGTTTCAGCAATATTTTCAAGTGCTTCTTTTGTAAAAAATGCCTGATGAGATGTTACAAGCACATTGGGGAAAGTCATAAGACGCGCCAGCACGTCATCACTTATTGCTTCAGCAGAAAAATCCTCAAAAAAGTAATCACCCTCTTCCTCGTAAACATCAAGACCGGCATAGCCGATTTTGCGGCATTTAAGTCCTTCAATCAGATCTTTTGTATTTATCAGCTTACCCCGCCCTGTATTAATTATCATCACACCGTTTTTCATTTTCTCAATGGTATCACAATTTATCATATGGACATTTTCGGGTGTCAGGGGACTGTGCAAAGTGATAATATCCGACTGGCTGTAAAGAGTATCAAGATCTGTATACCTGATTCCATTTTTTTCGGCGAAATCATTATCCGGGTAGATATCAAAAGCAAGAACTTTCATTTTGAACCCGCGGAGAATCTGAGCTACTATTTTTCCTATTTTTCCGGTACCTATAACACCGGCTGTTTTCCCGAACATATCAAAACCCAGCAGATTGTTCAGTGTAAAATTGTTGTCCCGTGTACGAAAATAAGCCTTGTGAGTTTTGCGGTTAAGCGCCATCATCAGTGCTATCGCATGCTCCGCCACAGCATGGGGTGAATAGGCAGGAACCCGTACAACATGAATTTTTTTGTAAATCGCCTGAAGATCAACATTGTTGTAACCGGCACTGCGTAAAGCCAGCAGACGGACTCCATTTTCATGAAGCATGTCGACAATAGCCTTGTCTATTGTGTCGTTAACAAAAACACAAACAGCTTCAAAACCTTTGGTTAAAAGTGCTGTATCCTTTGTAAGTCTGCTCGGGTAATAATGAATATCAAATCCGTACCGCGAGTTTTCATTAACCCTGTTAAACGATTCCATGTCGTATGGTTTCGAATCAAACATTGCCAGCTTGTTGTTTCCCATATTATTCTCCTCTCAATCAGGATCAGTAGTTATTATCAAAAATCATACCAGCAAAAAACTGCGTTCAGGCAAGATTCAAATATAATTACTTTATCTACATAGTAATGGTTTTCCTTACATTTATAATTTCAATGTCACCCTTGGCATGAGTGTAATAAATTACAGTGCAGGAATACACACAGATCGATTCTGATGGCCGGCTCAAAGGCAACAACAAGTTACTTTAACCTTAATAGCAACGATTCCTTCACGCAACCTGCTTCGCTGTTATTGACAAAAGAATCAGATCCAGAACGTTTAATATTCATTCGTGCACGATTACGATTACGACAACGATTACGACAACGATTACGACAACGATTACGACAACGATTACGACAACGATTACGACAACGATTACGACAACGATTACGACAACGACAACAATGATAACGGACAACGACAACAATTGTAGTTTTTTTCTTCATTTACCATTCATAATTCACAATTCACCATTATCTTATGACCTTCACAGCTTAAAACCCTTTTTGCGGTAAGCTTATTCCCGCACTGCGGGACAAGCTGTAAATTAATCGCCTCCATTCAGGTTTAATTCAGACCCATTTATCACTGACGATTTCTCCTTGCGTACTAATCACGATGCATCGCACAGGTACTTTTCTGTTTGCATTTTCTGCAGCTTTTTGTGCCAGGTTCAGTAATCCTGTACAACAAGGTACCTGCATGATCATCACAGTGATAGTGTTTACTTTAGCAATATCTATCAGGGCTGTCAGTTTATCCAGATAAATCTGTTGCCCATCATCAAGTTTCGGGCATGCAATTGCGAGAGTTTTTCCTTTAAGGTAATTTTTATGAAAATCACCCATTGAAAATGGAACACAATCTGCGCAAAGAAGCAGATCTGATCCGCGGTAATGGCTGCTATTGGGAGAAATCAAATGAAGTTGTACGGGCCAGTGCGTCAGATGTGATACACGTTCACCTGTTTCATTTGAGTTTTCTTTCGCTGTGAAATTCATTACTTTTGATCCCGGACATCCGCCCGAAATTTTTGAACCGGTTTCACAACCTGAATTTTCCCACTCAATCTCCATTCCATGTTCTTTTAAACTGTCAAGCGCTTCCTCAAGATACTTTTTTTCATCGTGATCCTTAAGATGTTTCAGATGTGCCTTAATTACATTTGGACCCTGTTTAATAATGTTTTCCATAACCTTTTTTTCATCATAGGGCTGAGCCTCGCGTTCCTCAATACTGATTGCTCCCTGAGGGCAGTGACCAAGGCATGCACCCAGACCATCACAGCACAACTCACTCACCAGACGTGCCTTGTTATCAATAATCTGAATAGCACCTTCAGGACAGTTTGGTATGCATACACCGCATCCGTTGCACCTGTTTTCATCAATATTAATTATTTTCCTTTTCATAACTATCTCCCAATTCCGTTACTAAAAAAAATTTTATCTGAGTCATATACAGTTTCTATAATAAATATGCGTTAAAACAGCACAAAAAACCTTGATAGAGGTCAAGAAATGGTTTTTTACTGTGAACTCAATATCCATATAGTAGATTGAATAGCAATATGGATATTCTGACATTTATTGAACGTAGTGATATTCTTGGAGGGGCATCGGATAAGAGCCGCAAACTTCTGGCTGATATTTGTATTCCCAAAAGGCTGGAAAAAAAGCAGATCCTGTTTCGGGAAGGTGAAACGGGATACGCATTTTATCTGCTTGTCAGCGGAGGAATTGCCCTTTCCAAGGGAACTTCTGATGGCAGAGAAGTGGTCATTAAAATAGTACGTCCGGGCGAAATCTTTGCAGAAGTTATTCTTTTTGAACAGGACAAATATCCTGTAACTGCTGTGGTAGTAAATGCAGGACTTGTTCTGGTGATTTCAAAACATCAGTTTAACTGTTTGTTATCCATTGAAGAGTTCAGGAATGATTTTATTTCCATGCTCATGAGAAAGCAGAGATATCTTGCTGAGAAAATCAGGCATTTAACCATGCATGATGTTGAAGAGAGATTTTATCTTTTTATAAAAGAACACTATGGGATTCGAAACAGTTTCAATATAACATTTTCAAAAAAAGATATTGCTGCAGCCATAGGAGCTACTCCTGAAACCTACTCCCGCTTGATAAACCGGTTGTGTGTCGAAAAGAAGCTCAGGGTTGATGGGAAAACTATCTTTTTGAGCGAAAGTATCATAAAAGAGTTAAAAGACAGCGAAAAAGGCTCATCCGGGTTTTAAAAAAATGATAATATCAACTCAGGATTTTTAACCAGTAATCATAAAGATCATCAAGTGTTTTTTCGAGAGAATAAAAGTTTTTCCAACCAGTGTGGGATTTTAGTTTCTGATTATTTCCCGTAAGTATAGTACCTTTTTTGTCTGTATGAAAACTGTTGTTATACTCAACTTTTACAGCCTTGTTTGTTTTTTTGATCAGATATTTTAAAATCCAGTCGAGTTGAGTTCCTTTATTACTGCATACATTGTAAATCTGTCCGGTTTTGCCTTTTTCCATTATAAGGTTGTATGCATGCACTACATCACGAACATCCATAAAGTCTATAACTGACTTAGTGTTACCTGCAGATATTTCGGGTGGGATAATATCAAGAGCTATTTCGGCAACCCTTTTTGCCCATTCAGAACATACAAACCGTGGAGACTGCCCGGGCCCGGTATGATTGAACGAACGGGTAAACCTCACATCAATCCC
This sequence comes from Fibrobacter sp., assembly GCA_012728995.1. Classification (GTDB taxonomy): domain Bacteria; phylum Fibrobacterota; class Chitinivibrionia; order Chitinivibrionales; family Chitinispirillaceae; genus JAAYEB01. The sequence goes on from JAAYEB010000315.1 coordinate 10,447, forward strand.
GAACCGACGAACATATTGCAGTCCGATTAACTCAGACGCGTATTTTGAAATACCATAGAAATTTGTGGGTTCTGGTTTTACAGACTCGTCTACATTTTCATGATTGCAGGTGTTATCGTACTCTTTTGAAGACCCCACCTGTAAAACCCTGGTATCGACACCACTCCTTTTAACAGCATCTAGTACCGAAACAGTACCCATTATATTGATATCAAGAGCGTGTTGTGGTGAGTGATCGGCTTCGGGAACAAAACTTATTGCTGCAAGATGATACAGTGTTTGCGGTTTCTCTGTCAAAAGCAGATCCGTTATTTTTTCAGTATCCAGGATATCAAGTTGCCGGTAATTAATATTGTTGAATGGACAATCCGGCTCCTGGTCGATTCCGATTACATTATAACCATTGTCAATCAGATGTCTGGTTAACCATTGCCCCACAAAACCAGTGATACCGGTAATTAGTGCCTTCTGTTTATCCATAAACAATTTGTCCAGGTTCTTGATCTGAATAGAAACCAGGTTTTTAATTATTGGAAAATATGAATGTCATCACAAACACATTTTCGTTGTTCTTTAAATCCAGGTAGTTTTTCCCGATCTGTCAACCTGTTCAGAAAATGTCGGGGTTGAGACGGGAATAGTGTGTATGAATCGTTACTGTGCCAGGTTACATATGGATTGAAAAATAAATAGGGGCAGGGAGAATAAACATGGTTTATTTCATACTGGAACATTAAACAGCGTGAACTGCAAGGTGTTTTACGATAATAACCATCTTGAAATAATCATGTTTTTACAATAATTGTGGCAGGATTGATTACTGTTCAATTGATTATCGATTCGGCTTTATCTGCTACTTCTTTTGGGGAAACAGATTGCAAACATGAGTGATCACAATTGATCTTTGGTTTGCCTGGATGACATGGACCACATGGTGGTGACTTGTACAAGATGTGTACTTTCTTTCCACGTGGGCTCCAGATTTCAGGATCGGATGGTCCGAAGATGGCTATAACAGCAGATCCACAGATTGCTGCAAGGTGTGTAGTGCCGGAGTCGTTTCCTATATAGATGTCGCAAAGCGATAAAAGAGCAGCCAGGTGAGGTAAATCCATATTGGATATCACAACATCCGACTCGGGGCATTTAAGGTTTTGCTCTGCAGGGCCTGTTATCCAGATTGTAGTGATGCCTTTTTTATTTAAAATTTTTTTAAGTTCAAGAAAGTTTTCAAACGACCAGTTTTTTCTTGAAGAACCGCTTCCTGGAGAAAGAACAGCTGTTTTTTTATTATTTGAAAAAAAATGAGTTACAGAGTTTTTTAAATATTCTGGTATATTGATAACGAAGTTATCACATTTTGAAGAGTCATGAGTTTCAAGCAAAGAGAGATGGTAATCAATAATGTGTTTGCGTATTGGAGGAAATGGATTTTGATAAACGCCTGTTATTGAATTAAGTTTTACTATGTTATTAAATAATTGAGATCCTTTTGACGAAAAGAATAATATGGAATTGAATCCTTCAAGTAGTTTTTCAATTTTTTCCTGTGGGTTGTTCTCTTTAAACAGCGGAAGAAAGAGAGAAGAGTCTGCATTCAGGGTTCTTTCAACAAGTCCGGCATGTTCTGCAAGAATGCCCTGATATGGTTTGCCAAGCAGGGTAATATTGCCAGGTTGTACAGAAACAGTTCTTTCGCATTGTACAAATTTTACACTGCTTTGTGACTTTTTTAAGTTGTGTAAAAGTGGCAGTACTGTCAGAAAATCTCCCAGACCACCGTAATGATAAACAAGAATACTCATTTAAAAAGCCATGCACCTGAAATTAAATTGGAGGGGTAAGAGTTTTATACCAGATCTATATTGGTTGAATTGAGCATGTTCACTTGAATCTTGAACTGATTTAAATCTGCCGGAACCTGGTTTGATTTCGGTACTATTTCAATGATTTAAAATAATTTATATCAGAACTGAAATTAATTTTCGGGTATTTTGATGTTAAAGCTGAAAGATGATTTAATTGAGCTGAAATAAATTTTTTGGTGCTTTCAAGTGCGGGATATTGAATTCTGTGCATTTTTGCAGAAAAAATCTGTTTATATTCTTCAATAAATCTGTTTGATTCCTCTGATATACAAGTCTCTCTAAAACGGTTCCAGATATAATTAACAGCAGTATCATTAGGGTGGACAAGATCCGGTTTATAAAAACGGTAATCCCTTAAATCGTCCATCATTATTTCATAGGACGGGAAATAGTGGATACGGGAAAACCTGGTCGCCAGTTCATAAACTGCGATTAGCAGATGTGATTTACTGACCTGATTTTCGTTTGAGCTCTCTTTGAGATGGCGTACCGGACTGATTGTCAGAATAATCTGGAGTTGAGGATTTGTCTGCAGCAGTTTTTCAAAAAAGGGGATGTATAGCTGCATTACTTGTTCTGATGTGACCAGTTGGCGGTCAAACTGCTGGTGTGGCAATTTGTGGCAGTTAGCGACAGTGCGACCATTTTTTTTAAGTGAATATATAAATGAGGTTCCAAAGGTAATTATTATTGTGCCTGAATTGTGAAATGCAATTGAACTGTTTTGAAGGTTTTCATTGATTTTGTTTAGAGCTGTATCCTGGTTGGGGTGAGCAAAGCTGCTGTGATGATCGAAACTTCTCCAGAGTTCCTGAAAAAAGAACAGTTCGTCTATAGTATATAACCTGCCGGATTCAATTCGTTTGAGTGTATTAAGAACTGAAATCGGGTTGTACAATACACCGAAGGGGTTACAGCAAACTTTGAACAGGTTTTCTATAAGTTTGTTTCCGATATTTTCTGCAAAACAGGACCCGAGAATCAGTGTATGATTTTCATGGCTGATAGCTTTACCATTTATTTTTCTGCATTTGATTTCTGTGCGAAAATTATTCATGACAAAATGTCCAGAATGTTTTGTAAAGAAACAGGTAATTTGTGCGATAACAGGCATTTCAGAGGGAAACGTTCAGAAGATAGTTCGTTTTTTCCAATTATCAGACAGAATACATAGTTTAATCTAACAAGATTGGAAGTAATTCTGTCTGAATCAAATATGTAATCGTTTTCAATGACTTTAGTATCAATAAAATTTTTCATGCAGCTATGAATGGCAGGCTGTGTGAATTCATTGCTTTTTAATAGTAATCCATGGGTTCGGCATATTAGCGGACGTGCCGGGTAGATCATACAGTAATTTTCATTGAGCAATGCACAGGATTTTTGGTTATCACTGGTTTTAGTTGTTAATAGTGGCTGTGATTTCAGAAACCGGAGTATGGAATAGATTTCCAGTGCATTGACAGAATCAAGTTCGCAGCAATCACTGCATCCTTTATGGCAATCTACAAATGAAGGATATTTTGTCATTACTGTTTGAAAAAAGTTATCACAATAGCTGCATAGGACTTTATAATTCTGAAAGATCTCTTCAGTTTTTTTCATAATAAAATCTGTGAACTGGCTACCTGTAAGATAATATTTACTGGTTAATTAAGTCCAAGTGTAACTTTGCCGTCCATTATTACCAGACCTTTAAAAAAATCACCAGCATTGCCTGCTGCCTTGAATGGTCTTGGGCCTTTGCCGGCACCTATATAGAACCCAACACGGTAAATTGATTCACCCGGTTTTGCTTCAGTGGAGTCTACGTGGATTGCCAGCATATCAACGCGGCAGTTTTTCCAGTAAGGAGGGGCGTTGCGGTCACCGCCCGGCAAGTAAAACAATCCTTTGGTTTTTCCCCATACGAATTGAAACAGCAGGTGGTTTTCTATAGAAGCCCAGAAAGAGGGGCAGGCCACTTCCCTGTATTTCCTTTGAAATGCACTGAATGATTCACGAAGAGAGCCGCTGCAAAAATTGAGATTGTTTTCAGTCCAGTGGTCATTAACCAGGTAAATCGGTGAGAGATATTGTTCATGTACCTGTATGGGAGCATCTGCAAAGATCTGATCAAGCACCACCATTCCGTCATCACTCCACGTTAAAACTCGCAAATCTCTATGCATCAGTTTTAAGCCGGTTGAATCAAAGTACTCGATTCGTCCGCTTGTATCAAAACCATCCCGTTGAAACCGGTCCTGATGAAATGCTACACTCCATGATTTAACCGGATTGGATACAGAGGGGATTCCCAGAAGAGCTGCCCTGAAAGGAGCTACAAGCTCCGGTTGATTGTGGACACTAAATCCGATCAGGGGGTGGTTTCCAATTGCTTTCCATGCCATGCTTCGTGTTGTTCTGATATTGCGTCTGTAACATACTTCAACGTATGGATAAATATGACGGGTATCGATTGCATTTTCAATCTGACCTGCAGAAAAAAATCTTTGTTCTTTTGAAAATGGTAAACTGGCCAGCAGCGCCAGTTCGAGTCCGATCTGGCTCTGAAAGAGAAGTTCCCATCCCTCATGATTCTGTTTAAACCCAAATACCCATGGCCCCTGATTTTCCTGATTGGTGATAAGGCATGTATCCATCCATGACAAGAGTTTGCCGGTCAGATGAAGAGCCCGGGGATCATTATTCCACAAGCCCCATGCCAGAGCAAATGGACGGGGTACAAACATGGGCATATCGTGTCCACCGGGTGTATAAATCATGCCATTTGGAAGGCAGAATCTTAAAAGATTCTCAAATGTACGTTGGTGAGATTTGCGGATAACAAAGTCCGGTTTTTCTTTGTCGTGGAATAACCAGGCCGACATGGCCAGTATTATCCAGGATCCGTATGACAAAACTTCAGGATGAAAAAAGCCATGATTTTCGGCTGTCATATCAGGAAACAGATTCACTGTAGTTACAGTTTCAGAAACAGACTTTCCAAAATATTCGCTATGATCAGCTTTGTCGTGGATGCTTGAAGCGATATTGATTGACCAGATCCGAAGAGCCTTTTCCCATTTGGGTACATTGGGATGATTTGGGATCAGATTAATTGCCCAGGACATTACCAACATATCCTGAGCATTTTCTTCGGCTTTTGTATCTGTATGACACCCGCTTGGAGGCATCACATCAATAAACCGGTCTGCTTCATAAGCAACAATTTCATTAATCCTCTTAATCTGTTTTTTGCTTAAAATTTCACGGCCAAAAACAGAACAGATTCCCAGAAGTGCTGCCCAATAACTGGATCTCCAGTTTTCACCCCATCGTTTTCTTTCGAGAAATGTCTCTACATCAATGCTTCCGGTCAGATGGGTTTCGCATGCCCAATGTATCCCTTTTTGAATTTTTTTAGTCAGTTCTTCCTTGGAGATTATGGCACTTATCAAATCATACTGATTCAGATAAACATAACTGCTTAACAAACAGAGAATGTTGATATGTGGTTTTATCACATATTCAATTACCGGAGATGAAGATCCAACAGAATGCATATTGAAATTTCCAGGATCTGTTTTACCAAATATGCCTGTAGAGTCATCCAGGTCCGACCAGGATTTCAGATAATATGGAATACTGCGGGAAAGGAGCCGTAGTATTTTTTGTGGTTCTATTTTTTCTGTAAAATGTAACATTAATAAGCCTTCTTCAGATGATAATTCTTAAACTGATTTATCCATTGTAAAAAATGTGACGTTATTGTCACCTGCTGTATCTTTACACTTTTTTGCAAATTCGCGGGCTGTATTGGAGTCGTACATAATCAAAAAACCATCACCAAAAAATCGGGGCAACCTGTCTCCCTTGAGCCAGTTTAAATGCTCATTTACAAGATTTTTTAAAAAGTAAGTATCCGGACCTGAATAACCAATACCTAAATATGCCATATTTGTTTCCTTTTAAAAAAAACCAGGACAGAAATAACAATCAAGCCGATCTGTCTGCTCAGGAAAATAAATTAAGATAGCCGGTTTTTAAATAGCAGTAATTGATTACGAAAAAGTATTTATGGAATTGCATTTACAAATACAATGTTGGGTGTGAGTTGTTATGGCGCAGGAAGTAATCTATTAATTATTTCGTCGTTTAGAATCTTTTATCTTTTTTCGAAATGCATTGTCTTCAAAAGCCAGCTCTGTACCAAATACCGGAACATTGTTCTCAAGTTTCAGCTCGATTAGCTGTGAATCGACTGCAGGTGATGGGTCGAGTATGGCCAGAAATTTGTCTTTTCCCATAAATTTCTGATAGTAGGAAATAATCAGATTGCTGCAGGTCTCGTCTATTAAAGAAACGTTTGACATTTCCAGGGCGATTGCTTTCCATGATGACGAGAGGGCTTTTTGAAGCTCTTTGTCGAGATTTTCACTATATTGCTCAGTTAATACCCCAACAAGCTGAATGATAGAATACCGGGTTTTTGTATAAAAATAAATATCGAGGTAATCCGCAATTTCTGATTTACCGGGATTTTGGACAGTTGTAACCTTTTTTGATGTTTTTGAATGTGTCATGTTCATTCGATTTATTAATTGCTGCACTGTGCGGAGGGGAAGGTTCAGGGTGTTTGCAATAGCTTCAGGTGGAACATTGCGTTTCTGCAGCCTGTAAAAACGATGATACATTTCTTCTGAAATTTCTCTCATATTGCCTTTCTTCTTTTGGATTAATTACATCTTTAAGATATTACAATCCAGTGCAATTGGTGTCAATACAGCTTTTTACAGTGAAATTTTCCTGTATTATTCTCGCGTGGAAACGTTTTCATTGCTGTAATCAGTAATGATCTCGCGCTATTATTGTCCTCAGAAAGGTTAACTAGGAAATGAATTACGATGACACTGTCTGGTCTGATAGATAACTCGCGAATCTATTTATTGTCGGGTCATCAAAACACAACACCACGCTTTTCATATTAAGTTGATGGTAAACTTGTTGAAATGTATTTTTTAATTTTATGGGGCTGTAGCTCAGTTGGGAGAGCGCGACGTTCGCAATGTCGAGGTCAGGGGTTCGATCCCCCTCAGCTCCATTTTCTCCAGATAATTTCAAAGACCATTTCTGGAATTATCTCAGTAAAAAAAATGCTTCATTTTTTCAACCGATACTACAATAAACGTCTTAATAGATAATTAGATGTAATCCTGATGGTTCAGGAATTAAAACATAATCGCCTGACTTTTTAGTTTTTTGGGACAGACTATCTTTTTATGGATGATCTCACAAATGAGGAAAAAAATAGTCCGTCCCAATTTGCCGTTAAAATCCCGGTTTGTGATAATTTTATAGATGTCTCATTATTACTGTTTTTCCGGTGTTAGCAGTTAAAACAGATCAGCTTGTATGGCTGAAAAATCGGTGGCGCATTAAAATTCAAAGCATAACGGAATCTTCAATATACCTGTAGTATAACAGACTCGGCAATAATCATATTTATATGAATTCTGTATCTGAAAAGAGTTCTGATATATTTTTGTTTCAGTTAGTATAATATTTATCACACAAAAAAAAACTGTAACCTGAATGAATTTCTATGAAAAAGTTGATTGTATTTTTTTCTATCCTTGTTGTATGTACTGTTTGTTACTCTTTTGAGCGATTTATCAATTATTCTACGCCTAAATGGGTGAGTGATATTAAAATAAGGGGAAATACAGTTCTGGCCGCTACCAGTGGTGGATTATACAGGTATGATATCAAAACTGGAAGCGGTAAACTGTTGGAGAGTAATGCACTGTCTCCGGATCCTTTTCTTACTTCTGTTGTGTATGATAAAAAAGGGAATATATGGACAGGTTCACGTGATGGGTATCTGACAGTTCGTAATTCAAAAGAGGTGGTTAAATCTTTTACTTCCTATTTCTCTTCAGGCTGGTCCATTAACTGCATGTATCAGTTCGGCAGATTTATAATTATTGGGTCAAACAAGGGATTAAGTCTGTTTGATACAGAGAAAATGGTTGCACATAAAAACGCTACTCGATTCAAATCATTTTTATCTTCAAATATTTATGCCTGTATTGTTCATGATGATACTCTTTATCTTGGTATGGATGAAGGTATTGCGAAATTGAGTATTGGGGAAGTTTTAAATGGAAATTTTTATGATCCTTCCATATGGATTACCGATACCAGCGTATTAAAACCGGTTAGTTCTTTTTTACCAGGCAGAAATATTGTTGCTAATAATACTCCTTCGGTTTATTATAAAGGAAAAATCATAAAGGTAATAAATAATGATACTTTATTGGCAGGTACAAAAGAAATCGCTTTACCATCTGCCATCACTGTATTAAAAACCGGTGGTGATTTATGCTGGATTGGCACTGAAGAAGATTTTTTCTATTCATGGGATGGGAAAAAATTAACTCAGTACACAATTCCCGGGTTGTCCTTTGACATTATCAATCGTATATCAATAGATAAAAACGGCAAACTCTGGGTTTTGCCAAGAGTGCGAGGAAATATTGGAAGGTGGTGGAGTGCCATAAATTCATACGATGGTAGTGAGTGGAGGTACTATAATCATCATACTGTACCTGATATTGGAGCTTTTGGTGAAGGAGCCCAGCATCTGGGTATTACTGTTGATTCCAGGAATAGGGTGTGGTTCGGTTTCTATGGAGGGCAGGTAAAGTGTTTTGATCAAAACGAGAACAGTTGGATAAAGTATTGTTTGAATTATAAAACCAACAAGTTTCATGAATTTAATGAAGAATTATGTGGTTGGGGTAAGTCTGATGCAATTATTGAGGACAGGAACGGGTATATCTGGATTGGTGTATGGGCACAGCATGGTTTCGTAAAATATGGTTCTCTCTTATGCTATGACCAGCGATACAAACCGGATTCATCCAAAGTCACTCCGCAAGAGGCGCATTACCGGCGATTTTTCCCTGAAGGCCACACTTATTATTCAGAAAACTACAAAGCTCTGAGTGTCGATTCTCTGGGTAATATTATTGCCGGAGGAACTGACGGGAGAATTATTGTTTTTAATTATAATGTTGATCCTCTTAAAAACGGGATTAATGTCAAGAATAAGTTCACCGGATATGGAATGGTTCTGGATATGGTATCAATGCCTGATGGAATTACAAAAATAGCTACTGTAGAAGGTGTCTATGATTACAATCCACTTGATGGTTCTCTTGAATCGGATGAAGATGCGTACGAGAATACGGTTACATTCGAAATTGAAGATGAGAATATAATTTGGTCCGGAGTAAAAGGAACGGGAATAGTTCGTTATGATCTTGTTAACGGAGATGAAACAGTTTTTGGAAGAAACCATGGGCTGATATCGGATCAGATCACAGATTTAGCTATGGATTATAACAAAGGTGTCTTGTGGGTAGCAACAGAATCCGGTTTGTCTAAATTGACACTTGGATACAGCAAAAGAATGGAGCCCAAAGCAGAATCTGTTGTGTATCCTAATCTTTATAGTAAACAGAAAGACATTGGCAAAAGGATCCATTTTGAAAACATGGATCCGGAAAGTAAGGTATCGATCTATTCTATTGATGGTTCATTTGTTGGAGAAGCTGTATCTGGTAACATTACCAATTCAGGTGCATACTTTTATTGGATCCCGTCTCAAAACATTGTACCCGGGACTTATATCTATACTATCCACACAGAAAAGATCAGGAAAAATGGTAAAATTATTATTACTCCATGACAGGATCCAGACCGGGATTTATTAAATTTTGAAAGTCGCAGTTGTCATTCCAACCCGCAACAGGGTACAAATGTTGAAGCAGGCTGTGGAGAGTGTGTACAGATCTACATTTTCAGATCTGGAGGTGGTTGTTGTAGATGACAGCACAATAAGTGAACTGGATTATGATCTGGAAAATTATCTGAAATCAAAAGGAACGAAATATATCAGGAGTGGTGGAAATCGTGGTGGCGGATATTGCAGGAATCTTGGAATACAGGCTACCAGCAGTGAGTATATTGCGTTTCTGGATGACGATGATCGGTGGGAACCATCAAAACTTGAAAAACAGATTCTTATGATGAAAGAAAAAAACGAATCCATATGTTACACCGGAATCAATATATGCAAAAACAGTTCAAAATCGTTCAGATATTCGTTTCATTATCCGCGATATAAGGACCATTACAAGTCAATTATGGCCAAAAATTTTATCGGAACAACATCTTCTGTTGTGGTTACACGCAAAATCATCGAAAAAACCGGGGGCTTTGATGTAAACCTGCAGGCTCTTCAGGATTATGATCTATACATACGAATTCTTAAAAGATCCAGTGTGGTCTGGATCAATCAACCCCTTACTGTCTATAATGATAACGATTTACCTGATAAAGTCTCATCCAGTACTGAATATTATAAACAGGCAGCATCATACCTGAAAGAGAAATACAGTGAAGATCCATACTGGCCGGTATTAAAAAAAAGTTTAAAAAATATAAAATTGCTTAAAATGTTTCGTTCCCGCAGATTCCTTCATAACACACTGAGAATTCTTGTAAACAGGTAGTATGTCAGTATGGATTTTATCAGAATAACTCATGTTACACATTCCTTTCTTCCTGTTACTCAAAACTGGATTTTTAATCAGATCCGGTTCAACGATGGTATGAGGTCGGCTGTAATTTGTATGACTAGAGATAATCCGCTTCAATTTCCGCATCCGGAAGTTTATCCGGTTTTTAAAACATTAAATTCCGTTAACAAAATAAAAATGTTTCTTGCACGGTTGTGGCTATGGCAGCCATATGGACAGTACGAGAACCTGATCCGAAAAACAAGACCACAGATAATACACGGCCATTTTTCTCCGGAATCCTGCAGAATTTTACCATTAATAAAAAATACCGGCCTGCCGCTGGTTACTACTTTTTATGGCATTGACATAAACAAGCTCCCAAGGCGAAGACTGTGGAGGAAAAGATATTCTCATCTGTTTTCCAGAGGCAATCTCTTTATTGTTGAAGGGAGCCATATGGCAAATGTACTCGAAAAAACAGGTTGCCCGAAGGAAAAAATCAGGGTAATTAAAATTGGTGTTGATTGTGAACTTATAGATTCCTTCTCAAAGAACAGAAAATCCGATTCTGAATCGATTAATTTACTTTTCGTAGGATTGGAAAGAGAGAAAAAAGGGGCTTCTGATATGGTAAAATCATTTGTAAGGTTAGCCGCAGAATATCCCTCAATAAAATTACATCTTATTGGAGAAGGCAAATATAAAAGTAAAATTAAAGAAACGCTTCAAAATAACGGTTTTGGAAACAGGGCCACATTTCACGGTTATGTAGGTGTAAATAGATATCTGGAACTTTTATCTGAATCTGATATCGTGATGGTTCCAAGCTGCACTGCCCGTGATGGTGATACGGAAGGTGGGGCTCCTGTGGTTTGCATAGAAGCGCAGGTTGCCCAAAAACCGGTTGTCGGAACTTTACATTGTGATATCCCGGAGATTGTTGTACACGAAAAGACTGGCTTGCTATGCCCGGAACATGATATTGACAGGTTGACAGCAAATCTGAAACTGTTAATTGGAAATAAAAAACTGAGAAAAGAGATGGGCCGCAATGCAGGTATACACGCGCGCAGAAATCATGATATAAAAAAACAGGTAAAACTGTTGAATGAAACATATTATTCACTAATAAAGAACCCTGAAAAGACGTGAGTAAAAAATTATCAGTAATATCTCAAACCGATGCGTCCGATAAACAGTGGATTGAGATCTGCAGGAAAGTTTCATACTCTACTTTCTTCCACACTCCACTGTGGGCTGATGTATTCTGTAACAGCTCTAAAAAACAGTACGAAAAAGCTGCAAAAATAATTGAGTTCTCCGATGGTAAAACAGTCTTGTTCCCGTGTGTAACAAAAAAGGTATCCGTTCTTGTTAAAGTTACCCTTTCCATGCCGGCAGCTACATTTGGTGGTTGGTTGTCTACCGAACCAATTCATAAAGAACACATGAAACTTTTGCTCGAAAACCTGGGTGAATATAAAGATTTGATTTTGCGAGAGAACCCATACGATCCTCATTTTAACTCCATTCTTATACAGCATGCAAAAAATGACAACACTCAGACTGTTTGTCTCGAGGGAGGTTATGATACTGTTTTCCAAAACTCTGAAAAAAGGCATCAAAGAGCTGTAAATACCGCTGTTAAAAAAGGAGTATGGGTAAAAGAAGCTGCCAATGCTGATCAATGGTCTGAATATTATCAAATTTATCTGAAATCAATCGAGCGATGGAAAAAACGCAACCTCTTTTCCGGTGTCAGTTATTCAAAAAAATTTTTTGACTCAATTTATAGTCTTGATTCTTCTTACCGGAAACTTTTTCTGGCGTATGTTGAAGATGAACCGGTTGCAGGAATGTTATGTTTTTATTGGAATAATCATGCAGTTATGTGGCATGGAGCCGGTTTAAGTGATTATTTTGCATATCGTCCCAATAACCTTTTATATGACCATGCAATTCATAATGCTTGTGACAACAAATTCCAGTGGTTCGACTGTAATCCAAGCGGCGGCCTTGATGGAGTGATTAGTTTCAAAAAATACCTGGGAGCCAAATTACTGAGGAGCAGGATCATCGAACACAGATCATGGATTAGAACTATTGCGCGATTTGCACGCAAAATTGCAACATGATATGGTTTAAATATTATCTTATAAATAGTGATTAGGATATATTATTGGTACTGATCAGCCTAATGTTTTAATTTTAGAAAAATGGCAGTGAAACTCATATCTGACTGCAGGTATGCTACTTTGGGCACGTTTCCGCTGAAGTCCGGAACAAATCGTGAAAGAACATTTTACCAGGTGTAGATATGAGAATACGTAAAAAAACGTTAATTAATGAGTTTATGTCGTTGATAAAGACAAAAACCAAACCAGCATTCATTCAAAATGAAAAAAGAAATTAATTTTTTGATAATTTTATGTCTGTTTGTCAGATGTGCTTATGATCCGGCTCCAATGCATCCGGATGGCTTTGCAATTATTTCTGAAAAGAATATCAGCGCAAAACTTGGAGATTCTGTTTCTGTATCTGTATCAGTAACTCAGCCACTCAGCAATTTAAAATTTCTATGGAGCATTGATGGTTCGCTGAAGGAGGATACAACATCTGACAGTTGCTGCATGGTTCAGTGGTTTTCTCCGGATACTGCAAGCCATACGGTTGTGGTTCGGGCAATTGACCGGTATGGTCGGGTAACACCTGCCGAAACTGTTTTTGTAAGTATGGTTTACAGTATTCCTGAAGTTTCAATAGAAGGTCCGGATTCTCTTTCAATAAATGATACCGCTGTTTTTACTGCTCACAGTCGGGACGATGACGGGGTGGTGGAAAAATATTTGTGGTCTATTGATCCCGATACTGATTTGTGGTTTGCTGGTGACAGTGTGATGATATATTCCTGGAAAAAGGACGAATATGGAATGCGGACTGTTCGTGTAAGGGCGGTTGATAATTCCGGACTTTTGTCGAAAACTGATTCCATACTAGTAAAAGTTTGTGAAAATGCTCCGGTTGTTGTATTAAATACCCATGATACTATCATATATACTAATCAGGAGCTTAAACTTCACGCACATGCTTTCGATTTAAATGGGACCATTGAAAGATTCGAATGGACTGTTAGGGGTGAGCTGGTTGATTCAGTCTCTGGTGATTCAATTACCCTGAGTTTCAGAAACAGCCAAATCGAATTGGATACTGTTATTGTTACAGTTACCGATACTGATTCTTTACAGGTTTCGGATACCGTGTTTATAACTGTAAAAAAACCGCAAATAAGGTTATCCGTTGATGATACTGTCATGTATACAGGCGAGGAACTGGTTTTAATTGCAGAGTCTTTTCCACCGGATGATAAATTCACAGAATACCAGTGGTTTATTGATGGGGTGCTTGTAAAAAATCTTAAATCAGATACTTTGCGTAGAACATGGAGGGCTGATGAAACCGGTGTGCATACAATCATTGTTTCCGGGTTTAATGAAAAAAAAGTCTCCTATGAACCGGATACCGCAGTTTATTATGTCAAATATGGTGCTCCGGAAATTGTTTCGTTAAACGATACTGCCATTTCGAGCGATGATACTCTTATTCTGAAATTCTCTGCATTTGATAACAATGGAACTGTTGAAAAGTACCTGTGGGGACCTTTTAATGAGGGGTGGACCGATAGTTCCGATCTGCCTGAAGCTCATATTGTCTATCGGGATTCAAGGGATCTGGTTCTTGTCTGGGGAGCAAGAGATAATAACCAGTTGATATCAAAAGATACTGTACGGATAACATTTAATCGTCCACCCATACTTAACGTGTTATCACCTGTTGATAATGATACTGTGTGGTTAGGTGAGAAAAAAAGATGCGATACTGTACTATTTGATTTCGGATTGACTGATCCTGATAATGATTCACTGTCAATTTCTGTTTATTGGGGAACGGAAATCGATTCAATGCAGCCACTCTATCCTGGCAGTGATGAAAAATATAGGGCTGTGATTGACAGAAAAGGTGTTTGTCACTGGAGTATATCAATACGGGATTCTTTTGGCAATGTAGTCAGCCAACAGGGTATATTGACAGCTCTATTTCAGTACACTGTCTGTTTTGCAGGGCATTCTATTGTTGCCGGCATGGGGGGTGATCATTATCATGGTGGTTTCAGAAAGTATGTTATTGACAGTTTAAGGAATTCCCTGAATGAATTTGAAACAATAAAAGCTGTCGGACCGCTGGTTACTTCCTATATGAGTGGTGTGGATGATTCATGCTTTGCATATCCTAAATCAGTTGCAGAACAGATGCAGGTACTCATGAAAGGATGTCCTGATTTAACTGCAGATATATGGGTCTGGATGATGGGAACCAACAGTCTGGAAAGCTACGGTGATGCAAGAAGTGAACTGCAGTATTTTGTAACTCTCCTGGATTATTCTTATACCAGAAATCCGGATGCACGTATCTATGTATGTAATTGCATACCATTTGAATATGATACTGATATTAACGGATTATACCAGACCCGTATTGGTTTTCTTGATTATTTTAACAGAAATCTCTCATACAGAATCAACAGTTTACGGTTTTCAGGATACGATATATTTGAAGTTGATGCAAACCGCTTATGGATGAATAATGAAAATTTACCAGATTCAGCTTTATACTATGATCCTGTTCACCCGAATCAGAATGGGTATGAAAAGCTTGGTAAAGAAATTTTAAGAGTCATGTGGAGTTCTGTTCCAGGAGTGATACCCGAAATAGATATTGAAAATTGAATCTGATTTACGTTAAAAAGCTTTGGTAATCAGACTTTTGTATTCTCAACAACCAATGTACCTGCCGACATTTCCAGCAGAATATACAAACAATTTATTCGATACTGGATCTGATATTGAAATCTGGATGCTTATTCCATAATTGTATGAATGATAAAAGTTTCTTAATGAAAGATATTCACTAAGAACATCATATTTTAATTTTCACCTATTTTTATTAAAGATGGTTTCAAATTATTGCTGATGTTGCTTAAAGCAGAAACTGGATGAGTCAGAGAAGCGGGAAACAATATCTTAATATTGCGATATTGCCAAGGCAGAATCTTAACTGATAGTTGACGCAAGCAAGGGATATCTGGTATTTGCGGATCTGTTTCTGGCTGCAGGAATCTGGAATTCGTAATCATATGTGTATTTAATTAAACGGTTTAAAAGAGAGGTTCGGATGAAAAAAAACAGAAGAATTTCCATTATGATTTTTTTGTCAGTTTTCATTTTGTTTATGTTGTCGTTTGCTCAAACTCCGGTTGAATTGAACGGGAAACTGCGTGTTGATGGGAGCAAGATTGTTGGTGAACATGGTAATCCAGTACAACTTATGGGTATGAGCATGTACTGGACTATCTGGGGCCCACAGAAATATTATACAGAAGAAACTGTTGACTGGCTGGTTGAAGACTGGAATATTGACCTTATAAGAGCTTCAATGGCTGTATCCGAAGACAAAGGCAGATCAGGATGGATAGGTGATGAAGAAGATCAGTATGAACTGGTTGAAACAATAATTGCAGCAGCAGTTAAAAATGGAATATATGTCATTGTTGATTGGCATACACATGAGATTCACACTGAAGAAGCCAAACTGTTTTTTGCATATATGGCCGAAAAATATAAAGATTATACAAACATAATATGGGAAATCTTTAATGAACCAACTACCCAGAAATGGACAGATATTGCTCAGTATCATGAAGAAGTTATAAGCGTAATAAGAGAACATAGTGATAATCTCATTCTCGCTGGAACAAGAACCTGGAGTCAGCGGGTTGATGAAGCAGCAAAGAGTCCGCTTTCTGATGACAACACCGCTTATGTACTACATTTTTATGCAGGAACACATGGAGCATCTCTAAGAAAAAGTGCAGAAAGTGCAATGGAGCAGGGTGCTGCGATATTTATATCAGAATGGGGTACTACAAGTGCTGATGGCGGGAATGAAGATACTACTGTGTATAAAGAGGAAAGTGAAGAATGGATAATATGGGCTCTGGAAAACAATATAAGCATGGCCAACTGGTCGGTTTGCAATTTAAGAGAATCTTCTGCCATTATTAAAAGAGGGGTTTCTGCTCTTAGCGGGTGGGATCCGGAAACTGACCTGAGCGAATCCGGAATGTTTGTACGACAATGGATACGTGAAATTAACGATGAAAAGTATGGTGAAGGACCGGTAAGGCTGGTAATAAAGACTGAAGGTCCTGGAAGTGTAGAAGTCTCACCACAGAAAGAAGAGTATGAAAAGGGTGATATTGTTACATTAACAGCCGTTGAAGGCGAGAATGGAAAATTTCTGCACTGGAATGGTTCTGTGAAAGGTGAAGAGAGGAGTACATCTGTCGAGATGAATTCAACCAAAAGGATAACAGCAAAATTCCTGGATCTTGAAGCACCGTTGATTGTAAATGGAGACTTTTCGGACAGTGTTTACGGATGGACATGGTATGTCAATACCTCTGCGGAAGGCAAGGCGAAATTGACAATTGAAGATAAACAGGCTCTGGCGGATATTGAAGATTCGGGAACGGTTTGCTGGAGCGTGCAGCTGTTTCAGGGTGATATCGTTCTTGTCGATAATTACCGTTATGAATTAAAGTTTGAGGCCAGGGCGGATTCTCCCAGAGATATTGTTGTTGCTGTCAAACGTAATGGCGGTGAATACAATGAATATGCTGCTGATACAATTTCGCTTGGAACCGAATTCGACATGTACAAACTTGAATTCGTGAAAACTGAAACAGATCCGGATTCAAGAGTCGAGTTTAATTTTGGTGAGTTCAGTTCAGAAAATGTATATCTGAAAGATGTTGAATTTGAACTTGTTGATACCCTTTCAGCAAAAAAGTTTCGTGTTCCGGAAAAAGGAAACAGGGGGGCTTTCAGTTTTAATAGAAAGATTTCAAATTCACTTGTATTTCTGAATTTTGAAACAAAAGGTATCGGCAATTCTGTTTTGAAAATATTTGATCTGAAAAGCCGGTTGATACAGAAAAACCGTGTTAATGGTCCGGGAATGCATAGTGTGTCGTTCGATCTGAAGCGAAATCCGGCAGGTGTTTACCTTGTTTCTCTGGAAAACGCAGGTAAAAAAGTGCATTGCGAAAAAATGCTGATTTCAAGATAAAAGATACACCAAAAACCTGACCGAATCTGGCAGTAATTTGTCGGTATTATAAAAACGGACAAGGATGCTTGAATTATGATACGGTCTTTACCTTGCAAAACAGGTGTAAGGCCGTAATTTTATTATGCCTGCTTTTTCTGGTTTTTTGGGAGAGTGTAATCCGGACAAATCTTTCCATACAACTCTGATGATTCTGATTTACGGTAAAATCACACTGCTTCCATGAGCTTTTTACGACGTACAGACTTGTGCTTAATTTTCATCAAAATCATTTCTGTGATCTTTTCGGGTGTAATACCGAGTTTTTTGAATAGCAGTTTCCCGTCACCGTGTTCTACAAAAGAATCTGGTAATCCGATACGCAGTATTGATGGAGTTTTTTTCAGATCCAGTGAATTTGCCAGTTCGAGAACAGATGATCCGA
>JAAYEB010000316.1 GCA_012728995.1 Fibrobacter sp.
TAACAGCAACTAATGGAGCCGTTAATAAAATGTACCACTTCCATCTCCATAAAAGCTTTTTATAATGCCGTATATAGAATGAAAAATCAATATCCTTCCAGGATGATTGTATCGATTGATTCATATTATTCTCCCGAAATGTCAATTTGAATTATGTCAAACAAAAAGCGTAAAAAGTTATAAAATTGATTGTACAGATCATTACAATACCCTAAAGTGCAGAAGCATGTTATGATAAAAATGTTCTGAATAAAAAACGGAAGTGAAAAAGGTAAAAATGTTGATGTTAAGCTAGTATCCATAATTTACCTGATAAAAATTTCAATTCAAAATCGGAACAGATTGTATGCACTACCTGCAGTATAATTAAATTGTCAATATCAAAGAGCGTACATTTTATCAAATAAGAGACATTAATGAAAATTTAGAGAGTAACCTGCAGTTAAAGAAGAGAATAATTAAAAATCACGGTACCAGATCGGGTCTGCAGTTACTTCTCCTATAAAAGTATTCAATAGGTATGCCAGATATTTACGGAGAGGGATGGACAGGAACGGAATAGTAAAAGATGTATTTCGCAGGAATACTTTTTGCATCTTAATTGCAGAAAAAATAAGAGGTGTTGATGAAATTAGTAATATTAAAAATTTTCCTGGTGTTAACGATTTTAATAAATGGTATTGATGCGAAACTGAAACTAAAGGCTGGTACTCCACATGTATTCATTCCACAACACCGACCTTTTGCAGATTCGCTAATGAAAAAGTTAAAGGTTAAATCTGGTTTTGGAATTAATATATTTGCCAGAAACGTATGCGGTGCAAGAATGCTTGCTGTTACTATAGACAGTACTGTGCTAGTTACATGCCCCGATGAAGGGCAGATTATAGCTTTGAAAGATACCACAAATGATGGTGTGGCGGATAAAATCAACATAATTGTTGATAATATCCAGGGTGTACACGGGGTTGAGGTCTATAAAGAAAATATTTATCTTGCGACATCCAGGAGTATATGGTTGATAAAGAAGGAAGGAGACACATACACTCTACCTGAGCTTATTATTGATGATCTTCCGCCGGGTGGACAACATCCTAACCGTACATTGGGTATCGGTCCTGATAAGAAACTGTATATAAGTATAGGTAGTGAATGTAATGCCTGTATTGAAGATAATCAGGAACATGCAACAATAATAAAGATGGATCTGGACGGGAAAAACAGAACAATACATGCCAAAGGATTACGAAACACAATAGGTTTTGACTGGCATCCAGAAACGGGGCAGTTGTGGGGAATGGATCAGGGAAGCGATAACAGGGGTGATACATTACCACCTGAAGAACTGAATTTAATTGAGGAGGGAAGAGATTATGGATGGCCATTTGTTTTCGGAAAATGGAAAATTGATCCGATTTTGGGATTGCCTGCTAAACGAAAAATGTCTGGAACAGATTATCTTCTCTCAACAACACCTTCCGTAATGGAGTATAGAGCTCATAATTCACCTGTCGGCTTTGTTTTTTATAATGGAGAGCAGTTTCCGGCTTACTATAAAAATGGTGCATTTATTACATTCAGAGGATCGTGGAACAGAAGAATACCTGAAGGGTATAAAGTAGTTTTTTTAAAATTTAATAAAGAGAAACCTGCTCAATTTGAAGATTTTATCAAGGGATTTCTTATTGAAAACAAAACAGCTCAATTTGGTCGTTTATCTGGAATTGAAGTTTTACCTGATGGTTCGTTAATATTTTGTGATGATTCAAATGGAATGATTTACAGGGTGTTTTACCGGAAATGAATAGGGCGAAATCATATTGCAAAAATAATGAATTTTGACAAAAATTTTCTATTCCACTTTAATAATTTACTTTTATCTTTTACTGCCAATTGTTATACTCACTAAAATCCACACATTTGCATTATTATCATATTGAATTTCCGGAGTAGTTTATTCGATGCACATAAAATGTTGGGGCTCCAGAGGGTCAATACCGGTTAGTGGTAAAGATTACCTGAAATATGGTGGTGATACCACCTGTATTGAAATCAGATCATCAAAAGGCGATACTATTATAATTGATGCAGGTAGTGGTATTCGTGCTTTGGGTTTAAAGCTGAGTAAAGAAAAACCATCAGATATTCATCTCCTCTTTACACATACTCATCTTGATCATATTTTAGGATTCCCGTTTTTTGTACCTTTGTTCGATTCCTCTTTCAATCTTAATGTTTATGGATATTCACCTGATAGTTATAGTATTAAAAATGTTCTAAATGGAATTATGCATTCCCCCTATTTCCCGATAGATCTGGAAACTATTCAGCCGGCAGTTAATTTTAATAACATAGCAGATAAACCGTTTAGAATCGGATCAATAGAAATTAAACCGATTTTTCTTAACCATCCTGGTGGGGGACTAGGCTATCGGTTTGAAGAAAATGGATCTGTGTTTATATTTCTGACAGATAATGAGTTGCTTGATGAAATGGACGGAAAAATATCGTTTCATGATTATGTTGACTTCTGTAAAAATGCTGATCTTCTTATTCATGATGCAGAATTCAATAATGATGAGTATCAGAAATTTAAATTATGGGGGCATTCGTTATATACAGAAGCGATAAGGCTTGGTATTAAAGCAAATGCAAAGCGGATAGGTCTGTTTCACCTGAACAGCTCACGAACTGATGATCAGGTTGAGCTTATGGTAAACAGTAGTAAAAATCTTGTTTCTGAGCTTGATAGTTCTCTTGAGGTTTTTGCTGTGAACGGTGGCTTTACAGCAGAGGTTTAACCTGGCCAAGATTGTCGAACTGACAATTCCTCCCCTGTTATTATTGTTATCTAAAGATTCGAGCGTTTTTTCGGTACAAAAGCCAGGTTGTTACCCCTGGTTCCGCGAAAAAGGTTTGCGTAATGTAATTGTTCAATTTTTGGTAATAGATCTGCATTTGTTATTTTAAAAAAAATCACTTTTTCTTCATGTTGCTCTTATGTTATACTAAAGCGTCCAAAAACTAAACCATAAGAGGCAGTTATTGCACTATAAGTGGGTATTTGCTATATTTTATCACTTTTTTCGACATGTTCAATTAAAAGATGAACTATTTAGTGGCATTCCTGCACATGGCAGATTTGAAAGGATTGGAAAGTTTTGTATTACCGGAATTTTCCTGACATGCAAATGAGAGTGAAACGTGTAAATTAGATTAATTTAATGAGGTGAGATAAAGAGTATGGAAAAAACACAATTTCTTCCAGACGATGGTTCTCTTGCACTATATCTGAAAGAAATCGGAAAGAACAGAAGCCTGACAATTGAAGAAGAAGCAAAGTTGGCTGTTCGAATACGCAAAGGAGAAAAAAAAGCGCTCGAAAAACTGGTTAAAGCAAATCTTCGTTTTGTTGTTAGCGTTGCGCGCAATTATCAAAACCAGGGTCTTCCATTGAATGATTTGATTAATGAAGGTAATCTTGGATTGATAAGGGCAGCAAAACGATTTGATGAAAAGAAAAATTTCAAATTTATTTCATATGCTGTGTGGTGGATAAGACAGGCAATTCTTCAAGCCCTTGCCGAGCAATCAAGGATAATAAAACTTCCTTTGAACAGGGTCGGAACAATTCATAAAATAGGTAAAATGCAGAGCAGGCTGGAGCAGAAATATCGGCGTCTTCCTAATGTGCAGGAACTCGCAACGGAACTTAATATAGAAGAATCTGAAGTTCAGGAGACAATTAAAATCGGAAATAGCCATGTGTCTCTTGATGCACCTTTGCAGCATGGTGAAGATTCCAAACTACTTGATGTTCTTCAAGACAGCAATCAGGAGAAACCTGATAGCGGATTAATGGAAATCTCGCTTCAGGATGAAATCAACAAGACGTTGGATACTCTCAGTGAACGGGAAAAAGAGGTTGTAAGGCTGTATTTTGGTATTGGAGAGGAAACGTCTCACACTCTTGAAGAGATCGGTCAAAGATTTAATCTTACACGGGAGAGGGCTCGTCAGATTAAGGAAAAAGCACTTAAAAGGCTCAAACACTCCTCCCGAAGCAAAAGGCTTTTAGCTTATAGATCGTAAAACTTTTTAGCACAAAAACTGAATTTTTTGATTATATTATCAAAAAATAAACGTTTTTCAGGAACAGGTGAATATGGATAAAACGATTCATTTTTTTCTATTAATCAGTTTTATACCGTTGTTAATGTTTTCAACAGCTTTTGCATCAGATAATAATAAAAGAAACATAAACAAGAATACGGTTCTGAAAGCACAACCGTATAGTGTCAATCGGGATATAGCATTTATTTCAATTATGGGAAGTCGTCCAAGCTCCAGGCAGCTTCAGGGGTTTCAATGGGCTGTGCTGTATAATGCACAGGGACGAATGGTACAAAAGGTAAATATGAAAAATGATTCTATATACTCCCTGGATAAAATGATTCAGGAAAATAAAACAAAAGGTCCCCTGTTAATTAAAATGTTTAAATGACCCTGATTCACTCAGAATTGATTATTTCCTGAATAAATACTGCCTCAAAATCACAAATCCGCTTCGCAGGCCTATGCACTACAACGGTGTTCCGGACAAGCATCGTTTTCCGATTATCTTCAAATATTTTAACGTTCTTTTTCGGATTTTGAGTTTAATAACCCCCAATTTTCGGGATCGGGGCCCGGAATTCCGGGTCAGTATCGATTAAGAATTAAATCAGGCGCTCTACAGTGTAGGGTGAAGCAATTTTGTATCTCGACTATGTCGGACAATCATGTCTCGTGAAGAATTGTTTTGCCAGATGCATATATTCGAGGATTTTTTTTCTGGTTACAAACATGGGTATAAGTTGTAGTCTGAAGATTGATTAAGGTTTTGCCGTGCATATCCCTGAATTATGTGAATATGCAACACTTTTTATATTTGACATTTTTTAACATTGATGATAACCTTTTCTTCATATAGTTAAGGATTAATAAAGTGAATATCAGGGATATCAAACAGAATCACAATTTACTGATAAATAATATTCCTGGAGTCATATATGCTCTGGATAAACATGGTTATTTTACTTTCGTAAGTAATTCAGTTGAGGAGATTCTCGGGTATGGTACTGAAGAGCTTATAGGGCGTCATTTCAGTTATGTTATTCATCCAAATGATATTCAATCTGTGAGCAGGGAATTTTTGCTCCCTCGTTTTAATGGAATAACTACCGGGTCTGATCGATCGCCAAAATTGTTTGATGAGAGAAGGTCTTTTCCACGGATTACGAACAAGTTAAAAGTTCGTCTACGTCCAAAATCCTGCAAAGAACAAGCTGGGGAACAGGTTTTATTCTGCACTGTTAATTCATCAGGGCAATACTCAACCAAAACAAACGGGAAAAAGGTTTTTTGTGGTACGGCAGGAATAATTTTTGATGTAAACGCTGAAAAGATATCTCTTAGTTTGCTGGAACACTCTAAATATAGTGTACTGGATCTTTTTACTCAGGCGCTGTCCCATACATATTGTAACATTTTTACAGGTATTTATGGCCATCTTCAATTAATTGAAATGCAGCTTGAAAAGGGCAATTGTTTTAGCCCGAATATTGAAGCTATAAAAAATGGTATTGAAAATGCGATTTCATTTATTAAGCAATTGGCACTGACGGTTAATGAGGCTCAAAAAGGCAGCAATAGCCATAATCTTGAAGTTGTTATTCGTGAAATTGCTTGCGAAATATTTTCTGATTCTCAAGTTCAATTAAATTGTAAGATCAATGATGGGTTGTTTAGACTCGATGTCGATCCGGATTATATCCGTCATATTTTCAGGAGTGTTTTTTATCATGTCAGGCGCTGCATTTTTCCCGACAGTATAATTCAGGCTTCAATTTATCTTTGCAAAGAAACAAAAAGTTTTCCCAGGATGGATTGTAAATATTTAACTGTAGAAATCGAATTTCAACTTTCAGAGATATTAATTTCAGAGGCAGATACTGTTTCAAATGAATGTCAAGAATCATTGAATAAAATTTCTTCATTAGCATTATCCTATTCATTGCTTAAAAAGGCAGGTTGTTTGCTGGAATTAAGGAAAGAGGAAAAGCAAGGGATTATGGAGTTGTATTTGCCTGTTATTATTTCAGATTAAATAATGTACATGATTTCATAATTAATTTTTACTATTTATTTGACTTCACGGCCACCTCTGTTATATATTCAACGAACTTATCTGAAATTTATGATAAATGTATTCAGTACATAGGAATGGTTCTATCATGAAAACTGTTGTAGTAGACACAAAATCGATCAAACGTGATTGGTATGTACTTGATGCAGCTGATCAGACCTTAGGAAGATTGGCATCAAAAGCTGCTCAAGTTTTAATAGGTAAAAACAAGACAGCATATTCACCGAACCAGGATCACGGAGATTATTTGATCGTAATTAATGCTGAAAAAATTAAACTTTCGGGTAAAAAGCCGGAAATGAAAGAATATTTTCGTCATTCAACCTATCCGGGGGGTGCAAAGTTTCGATCCTTTAAAGAACAGATGGAACTTGACCCAACAAAGGTTATAATTCATGCGATCCATGGTATGGTTTCGAAAAATGCGCGTGGAAGAGCAATAATGAGAAAACTCCACGTGTATTCAGGAACTGAGCATCCGCATGCGGCTCAGCAGCCCAAAGTGATTACATTGTAAAGAAAGTTAAACAAAAGGAGCTGGTCATTTTGGAAAACAGGTACAGTGGGACCGGTAAAAGGAAAAATGCAATAGCACTGGTTATTGTTCGTCCCGGGAAAGGTGAACGGACTATTAATGGCAAACCAATCCAGGAATATCTGAAAAGCGAAGTTTTGTGTAAAGATGTAGAGCAGCCTGTCAATCTTGTGCAAATGAATGAAAGCATTGATATAATTGCTCGAGTCAGAGGTGGAGGTTTGAGTGGTCAGTCTGGAGCAATCAGGTTAGGGATTTCCCGTGCTCTTGCGCAGACCAATGAAGAAAATCGCAAACTTCTTCGCAAAAATGGTTTTCTAACCAGAGATTCACGTGTGGTCGAACGTAAAAAATACGGTCAGGCTGGAGCCCGCAGAAGATTTCAGTTCTCAAAACGATAAATTTTCAATCATTATAAGCACATGGTGGAAGCAGGTGATGGGTGCTGTTCCTGAGAAGGGGGCAGTCATTTTTCTGTGATGATCACCATGGTAGTTTAACCCAATTCAAGGAGTTTTTATGCCTTTAACTGTTCAAGATCTGCTTGAAGCAGGAACCCATTTTGGTCATCAGACAAAACGCTGGAACCCGAAAATGAAACGTTTCATTTTGTGCCCTAAAAATGGAATTTACATCATTGATCT
Organism: Fibrobacter sp.; assembly: GCA_012728995.1. Lineage (GTDB taxonomy): Bacteria > Fibrobacterota > Chitinivibrionia > Chitinivibrionales > Chitinispirillaceae > JAAYEB01. The sequence continues at coordinate 7,367 of JAAYEB010000316.1, forward strand.
TAATAAAACACTTGTTTCATTGGATAAATTTCTGGAGCGTGTAAAATTAGAGGCTTCCCGAGGTGGGAAGGTATTGTTTGTTGGCACTAAAAAGCAGCTTAAAGATAGTATCAGAGAAGAAGCAGAACGGTGCAATATGCCTTACGTTACAGAACGATGGCTTGGTGGAATGCTAACGAATTTTCAGACCATCAGACAGAGTATCGCCAAACTTGAGAAAATTGAGGCAATGGAAGCTGATGGCACAATTGAAGCGCTGCCAAAAAAAGAACGGTTGCTGCTTGCAAAAAGAAAAGAAAAACTGCTTTCAGTTCTTGATGGAATACGAAAAATCCGAAAGTTGCCCTCAATAATTTTTGTGGTTGATACAATCAAAGAGCATATAGCTATTTCTGAAGGAAGAAAACTTCGGATACCGATTGGTGCGGTTGTTGATACTAATTGCGATCCGGATATTGTTGACTATCCTATTCCAGGTAATGATGATGCGATTAAGTCGGTACAGCTTATTGCAAGAGCTGTTTCTGATACTATTCTTTCAGTAAACAAAACCATTACATCTGAAGAGATGGAAACTGCAAAAGAAGAGAATGTTAATGAGTCAGAACAGGTAGATGTTTCTTCGGATGAGGAAGTGGTTGCGGATGAAGGTGGAGATGAAGAAACAAATGCAAAGAAAAGAAAAGTTGTTCGCAAAAAAATCGTAAAATACTCTGAAGATGATTAAAAGTTGTGCACAAAAAGCGCGGCTCATCATTACCGGCGATTTATTATTATGATGATTAAAGGAGATTAATATGTCAATTTCAGCAGCACAGGTAAAAGAACTTCGGGAGAAAACCGGTCTCGGTATGATGATATGCAAACAGGCATTAATTGATGCAAATGGAGATATGGCTCTGGCAATTGAAAATCTTCGGAAACAAGGCCAGGCTACTGCTGCAAAACGGGCTGGAAGAGCTGTTAAAGAAGGAAAAGTTACCATCCTTTCTGAGCTTTCATGTGGAGTTATTTTTGAAGTTAACTCTGAAACTGATTTTGTTGCAAGAAACGATGATTTTATAAATTTCGTTGCTCAATTAGGAGAGGTCCTTTTAGAAAACAAACCAGCAGACATTGAAGATGCAAAGAAAATTGCTTCTCCAAAATTTGATGGTGTAACGATAGAAAACCGGGTTACAGAACTTATTGGGAAAATCGGAGAAAAAATCACATTCCGCCGGTACCGTAAAATTGATGCAGATCCTCAGACCGAACGCATTTTTTCTTATTTACATGGCAATGGAAAAATCGGCGTTCTGGTTAAACTCTTTGCAGAAAGCCCTGAAACTCTCGACAGTGAAAATATGGCTGTTTTAGGGAAAGATATTGCCATGCAGATAGCAGCCGCCAATCCTATGGCTGTAGATCGGTCCAGTATTTCTTCTGACATAATCGCAAAGGAAAAAGAGATCTATTATACTCAGGCAAAAAGTTCCGGAAAGCCTGAAAAAATCTGGGATAAAATAATTGAAGGTAAACTGGCCAAATTTTACCAGGAAGTAGCTTTGGTTGAACAGCCTTTTATTCGTACTCCGGATATTAGTGTGACAGACAGAATAAATGAAACTGAAA